>CAYRNG010000001.1:0-13196 GCA_964425395.1 uncultured Candidatus Kuenenia sp.
CGAGCAGAAGGGGCTGCTCGACTCGACGGCGGTGCTCGTGACCGGTGAGTTCGGCCGGACTCCGAAGATCAACCAGCGGGCCGGCCGCGACCACTACCCCCGGGCGATGTGCATGCTCCTGGCCGGGGGCGGCATCCGGGGAGGACAGGTGGTCGGGGCAAGCGACGAGAAGGGGGCCGGCCCCCAGGGAGACGCCATCAAGCCCGACGACGTAGCCGCCACCCTCTACCGCTGCCTGGGCATCGACCACCGCCGGGAATACGAGACGGCCACGGGCCGGCCGGTGATGATCGTCCGCGACGGCGAGCCGATCCGGCAGTTGGTGGGCTGACGGGCGGCCGGGAGACGGCAGGGGCAGCGGCCGAGACCAACTTCTCCGCTTTCCACCGCCGTTTCTCACCGGCTATGCTCCCGCTGGCTATCCTGCCGCGGCCTCTCCATGGCTGTGCATCCGGCTTCCCCAAAAATCCTGCGGCCGCCCGCTGGGTCCATGACGCGTACCCCGATCATCTCGCGGGCTCAGAACCTCGAAGACATCGTGCTCTGGCGAGCTCTCGGCCACATCCCCAACGGGCGATACATCGACATCGGGGCCAATGATCCTCGATTCTTGTCGGTCAGCAGGGCGTTCTACGAGCAGGGCTGGCGGGGAGTTCACTTCGAGCCGGTGCCCGAGACCGCAGCCCGGCTCCGCGCCGATCGCCCCGACGAGCCCGTTCACGAAGTGGCCCTCTCCGACCAGAGCGGCGAACTCACCTTCTTCGTCTCGCCCGTCGAGGGCACGAGCACCGGCGTGGCGGCCCAGGCCATTCGCGGTTCGGTTCCGATCACGGTGCCGGTGCAGACGCTCGCCTCATTCGGCTCCGGCTGGGCCGGAGCCGACGTCCACTGGATGAAGATCGATGTCGAGGGCATGGAGGCCAAAGTGCTCCGCGGGTGGGATCCGGCCCTGGTGCGGCCGTGGGTCTTGCTCATCGAGGCCACGCAGCCAAACTCCCGCGAACCCAACCATGCCGAATGGGAGCCGATCGTGCTCGCCGCCGGCTACCAGTTCGCCTTGTTCGACGGGCTGAATCGGTTCTATGTGGCCGACGAGAAATACGACCTGCTCCCGGTGCTTGCCGCTCCGGCCAACGTCTTCGATCTGATGGAAGGCTGCCGGCTCGAGTCCTGGCGGCGTTTCGTCAACCGGCGCTCCTGGCGGGGCCGCCTCCTGGAGCGGCTGCGGCTGCGGTGAAACATGGGGCAGGCTTTCTGCTCGGCCGCTCCGCCGAACAGCCAGACAGTCCGTTCAACGCGGCACGGCAAGCTGGCAATCCGGAGGAAACGGGGAGCCAGGGCAAGCGGCCCAGGCAGGCCCGGCCGAGCAGTCCGGGCCGAAATCCGGGGTTGAAGCCGACGGGGACAGTCTGCTAATCCCCCTCTCTCCGGCGGTCCGCGTGCCACCGCCATCGGCCCGCTTCCTTCCGAATCATCGGCCATGCCCCCGCAGTCCGACCGCGGCCGTGCCCTCGAGGATCGCTGCCGGACGGTCTGCACTGTCCTCGAGGTTCCTGCCGCCGCCGGCAGCAGCTTCGTGCGGGCCATGCTCGACCGGCTGCTGCCGGCAGGCCACGGCCCCGAATTCGATCGCGGCTGGACCACGCTGGCCTACGTGCTCTCGCAGGCCTTTCATGCCCGCCTGCCCTCGGCCGAGCGGGCGACCACGCTCCGGGAGGCCTTCGAGACCGGCTCGGTGGCCGGGTTGCACGCGGCCCTGGTCGAGTGCCCGGAGTTTCAGACGTCGCCGCAGGCTGCCGCGCCGCTCGTCACGCTCGATGCCCCGGGTCTCGTGATCGATGTCTCGGAGACGGCCAGTGTGTCCCTGACCAGCGGCATCCAGCGGGTCGTCCGCAGCCTCGCCCGGCATGTCGGAGAAATCATGCCGACTGCAACGCTCGTCCGCTGGGCGGACCGCGCCGGATGCTTCTCACCCCTGTCCAGCCAGGAGATCGAGTCGATCTTGACGATCGAGCCGGTGGCGGCCACCCAGCCGATGGCCTCGGCTCGGCTGGAGAGACTTCAGCGGGTGGTGACCTGGCCAGGCCGCCGGATCGCCCGGACCCTCCAGCGGAGGCGGCTTCTGGACGGCCGAATGCGGGCCGTGCAGCCCTCGCTCTTCCTCTGGCAGGACAGCCTCCTGGTCCCGGAAGTCGCGGTTGGGGAGCGTCGGATTGAGGCCCTTCGGCTCCTGGCCACGGCCACCCCGGTGAACTCGACGATCGTGTTCTACGACGCGATCCCGATCCGGCATCCGGAGTTCTTCGCCTCGGGCACCCATGCGAACTACCTCCGCTCCCTGAGCCTGGCCCGCGACGTGCATGCCATCTCGTGCATCAGCGAGGCGGTCCGGGACGACCTCGAGCATCTGCTGGCGGTGCTGCCCACGCGGCGGCGGCCCCTGCTCGCCGTCCACGCCCTCGGGGCCGACCTGCCCGCCGGTGCCGCCTCCCCGGAAAGCTTCGATCGGCCGGTCGTGCTCTGCGTCGGCACGGCCGAGCCCCGCAAGAACCAGCTCCGGATCCTGCGGGCGATGGTGGCCGCCCAGGAGGCCGGTGCCCGCTTCACCGGCGTGTTCGCCGGCAACGCGGGCTGGCTCAACGGCGACTTCCGGCGGGCGTTTGCCGCGGCCGTGGCCGCGGGCCATTCTGTCCTGCTCCGCGAGAGCGTTTCCAACGCCCAGCTCCGCGGCCTCTACGAGTCGGCCGCCTTTACCATCTACTGCTCCCTCGACGAGGGCTTCGGCCTGCCGATCATCGAGAGCCTCCAGCACGGCCGGCCCTGCATCACCAGCGACCGGGGCAGCATGCGGGAGATCGCCACCCAGACCGGCGGCTGCCTGGTGGTCGATCCGGAGAACGTGGCGGCCATAGCGGGGGCGATCACGAGCCTCTTCGAGGAGCCCTCGGTCCTGGCCCGGCTCACCCGCGAGGCCGCGCGGGCGGAATGGCCTACCTGGCGGGACTACACCGAGGCCCTCCTCGCGTTCGCCACGCGTCCGGCCGCCGGCCGCGAGACCGCCCGGCGACGGGCTGCCTGACACACCCCCACAAATCGCCCCGGAGACCATCCCCGATGCACGTCGCGATTCTGGCCGGTGGCCTCGGCACCCGGCTTGCCGAGGAGACGGAGGTGCGGCCCAAGCCGATGGTCGAGATCGGCGGCCGGCCGATCCTCTGGCACATCCTCGCCCACTTTGCCCGCTACGGCCTCCGCGACTTCGCCGTCGCCCTGGGCTACAAGGGGGATCACATCAAGCGCTTCTTCCTCGATTGCACCGAGTTGGTAGGCAGCATGACGGTCGATCTCGGGGCCGGCCGCGTGGAGCGGGCCGAGCCTTCGATGGTCGACTGGCGGGTGAGCCTCGTCGACACCGGCATCGAGACCAACACCGGCGGCCGGGTCCGGCGGCTGGCCCGCTGGCTGGGCTCGGGCACGTTCCTGCTCACCTACGGCGACGGCGTCTCCGACGTCGACATCGACGCCCTGGTCCGATTCCACCGCCGGATGGGCCGCACCGTGACGCTGACCGCGGTCCGGCCGCCGGCCCGGTTCGGCGGGCTGTCGTTCGACGGCGACGAGATCGTCGGCTTCTCGGAGAAACCGCAGGCGGGCGAGGGCTGGATCAACGGCGGATTCATGGTCTGCGAGCCGGAGCTGTTCGACCATCTCGACGGTGATGCCGCGAGCCTCGAATACCAGGTCCTCGAGCGGCTCGCCGCCGAGGGCCAACTGGCGGCCTACCGCCATCCCGGCTTCTGGCAGTGCATGGACACGATCCGCGACAAGCGGCTCTTGGAAAGCCTCTGGGAGTCGGGCGCCGCCCCCTGGGCCGTACCCGCAGCGCCGGCCCGCCCCCACCGCAAGGCCGCCTGAGAGCCCCGCATGCCAACCGATCAGTTTTGGAACCAGCGGCGGGTCCTCGTCACAGGCCACACCGGCTTCAAGGGGGGCTGGCTCTCCCTCTGGCTGGCTGCCCGCGGCGCGGCGGTGCACGGCCTGGCCCTCGCCCCTCCGACCGAGCCGAGCTTCTTCGCGGCCTGCCGGCTGGGCGGACTCTTGGCCGGCGACACCCGGGCCGACATCCGTGATCCGGCGGCCGTGCAGCGGTGCCTCGAGGCCGCGGAGCCTGAGGTGGTGTTTCACCTGGCCGCCCAACCGCTCGTGCGGCACAGCTACCGCGAGCCGGTGGAGACCTTCGCCACCAACGTGATGGGCACGGCGAACCTGCTCGAGGCGATCCGCGGCTGCCCGAGCGTGCGGGCCGTGGTCGTGGTGACGACCGACAAGTGCTACGACAACCGGGAGTGGGACTGGGCCTACCGCGAAGGGGATACCCTGGGCGGGGCCGATCCCTACTCGGCGAGCAAGGCCTGCACGGAGCTCGTCGCCGCGGCCTACCGGCGGTCGTTCCTGGCGGCCGGCGGCGTCGGCCTGGCGACCGCCCGGGCCGGCAACGTGATCGGCGGCGGCGACTGGGCCTGCGACCGGCTGGTACCCGACTTCCTGCGGGCCAGCGACTCCTGCCGGCCACTGGTGATCCGCTCCCCCGGAGCCGTCCGCCCCTGGCAGCACGTGCTCGAGCCGCTGGCCGGCTATCTGCTGTTGGCCGAGCGGCTCTGGGCCGGAGCCGATGTCGACGCAGGCTGGAACTTCGGGCCGGGCGAGTCGGGCGATCGACCGGTTGGCTGGCTGGCCGATCGGCTCTGCGAGCTCGTTCCCGGCGGGGCCTGGGAGTACCGCCCCGGCGACCACCCGCATGAGGCCCGCCTGCTCAGGCTCGATAGCGGCCAGGCCCGCCGCCGGCTCGGCTGGCGGCCCCGCTGGAGCTTGGAGGAGGCGCTCGCCCGCACGGTCGAGTGGCACCTCGCCTGGCGGCGGGGAGCCGACATGGCCGCCGTCAGCCGGCAGCAGATCGCCGCCTATGAGGCAGCCGCCGCCGACGAGTCTGCCGCCGACCATCCTGCCGCCGGTGATCCGGCAGCCGAACCTCTCCGGGAGGCGGCATGAGCGACCGGTTCACGATCACCGCCACGCCGCTTGCCGGCCTCGTCACGCTCACCCGGCACCCCCGCAGCGACGACCGGGGCGAGCTCGAGCGGCTGTTCTGCGAGCAGGATCTGGCCGACGTCCTGCCGCCCGGCCGGCGGATCATCCAGGCCAACCGCACGCTCACCCGCACCGCCGGCACCGTCCGCGGGATGCACTACCAGAAGCCGCCCCACGCCGAGGCCAAGATCGTCTCCTGCCTGCGGGGCCAGGTGTTCGACGTGGCTATCGACCTGCGGCCCGCGTCTCCCACCTGGCTCGAGTGGCACGCCGTCGTGCTCTCGGCCGAGGCGCGAAACGCCCTGGTCATCCCCGAGGGATTCGCCCACGGCTTTCAAGCGCTCACGGCCGACTCCGAGCTGCTCTACTTCCACACCGCCGCCTGGAACGCGGCCTCCGAGGCCGCCCTCCACCCGCTCGATCCGAGCCTCGGCATCCGCTGGCCGCTGCCGGTGGCCGGGATGTCGGACCGCGACCGCAGCCATCCCTTCCTCACGGCCGCCCCCGGGGCGACCGGACCGCGGCAGGAGGCCGCCTGATGCTCTGCCGACATTGTGCCGCCGACGTCTCGCTCCAGCTCATCGACCTGGGCACGGCTCCCCCCTCTAACGCCTACCTCCCTCCCGAGCGGCTCGGCGGCCCCGAGGCTTGGTTTCCGCTCCGGGTGCTGGTCTGCGAGTCGTGTTGGCTCGTGCAGACCGAAGACGTCGCCGAGGCGGCGGCCCTGTTCGACGCCGAGTATGCCTACTTCAGCGGCTATTCGCAGACCTGGCTCGACCACTGCCGCCGCTTCGTGGAGGCAATGAGCGACCGGTTCGGCCTCTCGGCCACGAGCCAGGTCGTCGAGGTGGCCGCCAACGACGGCTCGCTTTTGCAGTTCGTCCGCGACCGCGGCATTCCCTGCCTGGGCATCGAACCGACGGAGAGCACGGCGGCGGCGGCCCGGGCCAAGGGACTCGAGATCGTCACCGAGTTCTTCGGCGTGGCCCTCGCCCAGCGGCTGGCCGCGGCCGGGCGGCGGGCCGACCTGATGGCCGCCAACAACGTGCTCGCCCACGTGCCCGCGATCAACGACTTCACGGCCGGGTTCGCCACCCTCCTGGCCGACGACGGCGTGGCCAGCTTCGAGTTTCCGCATCTCCTCCGGCTCCTCGAGGAGACGCAGTTCGACACGATCTACCACGAGCACTTCTCCTACCTCTCCCTCACCTCCGTCGCCCGGATCTTCGCCGCCAACGGCCTGGCAGTGTTCGACGTCGAGGAGCTGCCCACCCATGGCGGCAGCCTCCGGGTCTTCGCCCAGCGGGCCGAGAGCGGCCGCCGGCCGGTGCACGTGAACGTGGCCCGGATGCTCGCCCGCGAGGAGCGGGCCGGCCTCACGACCCGGGCCGCCTACGAGGACTTCCAGCGGCGGGCCGAGCGAGTCAAGCACGAGTTTCTCGAGTTTCTCCTGGCCGCCCGCCGGGAGGGCAAGACCGTGGCCGCCTACGGCGCCGCCGCCAAGGGCAACACGCTCTTGAACTTCGCCGGCGTGCGGTCGGAGCTGATCGCCTGCGTGGCCGACCGCAATCCCGCCAAGCAGGGCAAGCGGCTGCCGGGCAGCCGGATCCCGATCGTCGACGAGTCGGCCTTGGAGGCCCTCCGGCCCGACTACGTCGTGATTCTCCCCTGGAACATCCGCGCCGAGGTCGAGACGCAGCTCGCCGACCTGCGGCGGCAGGGCACGCGATTCGTCACCGCCATTCCCCGCCTCAAGGTGGCCTGAGATGGCACGCATCCACTACACGAAGCCCTCGATCACCGACCTCGAGATCGGTTACGCCGCCGACGCGGCCGCCCATGGCTGGGGCGAGCGGTGCTACGAATACATCGGCCGCTTCGAGCGGCTGTTCCGCGGGCACCTCGGCAGCCGGCACGCGATCGCCACCTCGAGCTGCACCGGCGCCCTCCACATGGGCCTGGCGGGCCTGGGGGTCGGCCCCGGCGACGAGGTCATCCTGGCCGAGATCAACTGGATCGCCAGCGCCGCGCCGGTCGTGCACCTCGGGGCCACACCCGTGCTCGTCGACATCCTGCCCGACAGCTGGTGCATCGACCCCGCGCGGGCCGAGGCCGCGATCGGGCCGCGGACGAAGGCGATCATCGCCGTCCATCTCTACGGCAACCTCTGCGACATGGACGCCCTGCTCGACCTCGGCCGGCGGCGGGGCATCCCGGTGATCGAGGATGCCGCTGAGGCGATCGGCTCGGAGTGGCACGGTCGGCGGGCCGGCTCGCTGGGCACCTTCGGCACCTTCTCCTTCCACGGCACGAAGACCGTGACGACCGGCGAGGGGGGGATGTTCGTGACCGACGACGACGACCTCCACGAGCGGGTGCTGACGCTCTCCAACCACGGCCGATCTCGCGGCCAGACCCGGCAATTCTGGCCCGACCGGGTGGGCTTCAAATACAAGATGTCGAACGTCGAGGCGGCGATCGGCTGCGGCCAGCTCGAGCGGATCGCCGAGCTCGTGGCGGCCAAGCGGCGGATCCTGGCCTGCTACCGGGAGCGGCTGGCCGGGCTGCCGGTGCGGATGAATCCCGAGCCGGCCGGCACCGTCAACGGGGCCTGGATGCCGACGGTGGTCGTGGACGAGGGGGTGCCCTTCGACCGTGAGCTGCTGCTTGAGGAGTTTCAGGCCGCCGAGATCGACGGCCGGGTTTTCTTCTGGCCCTTGAGCGGACTCGACCTGCCGGCCCGGCTCGGTCCCGGCGGGGCGCCGGTGGCCGCGGCCATCCACGGCCGGGGCATCAACCTGCCGAGCTACCACGACCTCGACGAGGCGGGCATCGACCGCGTCTGTGAAGTGCTCGAGCGTCACCTGACGGCCCGTCGCGGCCGGACCCCTGCGATCGCAGCCTGACCTCTCGGAATCGCTCTCTTGATCACCTACCTTCTCGAACAGAAGCAGCAGCTCCTGCAAGCCTCTCGGCCGGTCCGCCTGGCGATCATGGACCGCTCGAGCAATCAGGTCGGCGCGCTCCGGCTGATCGACGCGACGCTGGCGGCAGACCCGGCCGTCGTCGCCAGCCTGACGCAGTGGCGCCACCGGTACATGAAGTTCTTTCTCACGCACTTCGCCCCCTCCGAAGCCCGCACCCGTGACTGGCTGCGGAACGTGGTGCTGCCGGCGGAGGATCGACTGCTGTTCCTCATCGAAAGCGAGCCCGACGCCTTCGTGGGCAATTTCGGACTCGCCGCCATTTCGCCGGAATCGGCGGAGCTGGACAATCTGCTCCGCGGCAGACGCGGCGGCGGACCCGATTTCATTCATCTGGCCGAGTGCGCCATGCTCTGGTTCCTGTTTGCCGACCGATCGCGAACCGCCGCCACGCTGCGGGTGTTCGCCACCAACTCGACAACGATCCGCCTTCACACCGGCGTCGGATTCGAGCGGACCAAGGGGGATCCCCTGTTCGTCCACCCCGCCGGCCGCGAATACGGGTTCGTGCTCGACGGAGGATCGGAACCGGCCGGCTTCTCCTACGACGAAATGACGATCACCCGTGATCGCTTCCTGACCGCCAACCCCTGGGTCGTGGAAGCCTACGCCACCCATGACCCACGTACCCCCTGGATCGCTCCCCGGACATGAACGCTCACCTCCCGCCAGAACTGCTTGTCGACCGGCAGACCTCGGCCGCCATGGCCTCCGACCCCGCGGTGGCGCGGACCGTCGCTGATTTCATCGCCGCGACAACGCCATACAAGTACACCTACCATTTTGATTGGCTCGGCCGACCGATCATCCAGTTTCCGCAGGACATGGTCGCAGTCCAGGAGCTCGTTTGGACAGTGCGGCCCGACCTGATCATCGAGACCGGAATCGCCCACGGAGGCTCGTTGATTCTGAGCGCGTCCCTCCTGGCCCTGCTCGACATGGTCGATGCCATCGGCAGCGGTCGGATGCTCGATCCCTCGAAATCGCAGCGGCGGGTGCTGGGAATCGATCTCGACATCCGGCCGCACAACCGCCAGGCGATCGAGAATCATCCGTTGGCGTCGCGGATCGAAACGATCGAGGGCTCGAGTATTGCCGATCAGGTGGTGGCCTCCGTGCGGCGTCGGGCCGCCGACTTCTCCACGGTCATGGTGCTCCTCGACAGCAACCACACGCATGCCCATGTGCTGGCCGAACTGGAGGCTTATGCGCCGCTCGTGTCACCGGGCAGCTACTGCGTCGTGTTCGACACCATCATCGACGAGATGCCAAAGACTGCGTTCCCGAACCGGCCTTGGGGGCCCGGCGACAATCCGAAGACCGCTGTCCGGTCGTTCCTGGCAGGGCATCCGGAGTTCACGATCGACGCCGGCATCCACGAAAAACTGCTCCTCACAGTGGCCCCGGAAGGGTTTCTCAAGAGGCTCCACTGACGCTTCGTAGTCCCAGCCCCGCATCACCATGACCCGACCCCGCTTCAGCATCGTGGTGCCGACCCGGCAGCGTCCCCACACGCTCCGGCACACGCTGGCCACGATCGTGTCCCAGGACCACGACGACTACGAGATCGTCGTGGCCGACAACGCCTCGGGACCGGAGACCAGGCGGGTGATCGAGGACCTGGCCTGCCCGCGGCTGGTCTCCGTGCGGAGCGAGGCGCCGATCTCGATGGCGGCCAACTGGCAGCGGGCGCTGGCCGCCACCCGGGGAGAGTGGATCACCTTCATCGGCGACGATGACGGGCTCCTGCCCGGGGCCCTCGCCCGCTGCGACGCGCTGATCGCCGCCCACCGGGTCCGCTCGATCCACCAGCACTACGGCATCTACATCTGGCCCTGCGCCGGGGCCACCGGCGAGGCTGACCGGCTCCAGCTCCATCTGGGCCGCAGGGTGCGGGTCGAATCGACGCGGGCCGCCCTCGAGGCCATGGTCGCCCGGCCCACCGCGGCCCCGATCCCGCTGCCCTACCATGGCTGGATCCACCGCTCGCTGTACGAGGAAGCGGCCCGCTCGGGCCCCGTATTCCAGGGTCAGGATCCCGACACCTACGCCGGGATCCTGTGTGCGGCCCTCGGCGACGAGTTCGTCGCCTCGGAGCGGCCGCTGTCGCTGCTGGGCATCTCCGGCACCAGCAACACGCTCTGCTCGTTCGTGACCGACCAGCCGGGGGCGGCCCAGCGGGAGGGCGACGCCCTCAATGCCGAGGCCGGCTTCGCCCGGCACCCGCTGGTGCCCGACGTGCCGGTGATCGCGGCGGTCCTCCTGGACGGCCTGCACAAAGTCGCCGATCGCCTGGGTCCCGATCGGCTGCCCCCCCTGCCGACTCCTCTCCAGGTCGCGCTCCACTGCGGGCGGGGCGTCTGGCGGGCCGACGAGGCGGGCCGGCGGCAATGGGCGACGATTCGCGACACGCTCACCACGCCGGCCGACCGGGAGGCGTTTGATGCCGCCAGCGCCGAGCTGACCCCGGCCGGCCGGCCCCGCCGCATGACCTGCGTCGATCGCGGTCGGGCCGGCCCGTTTATCGTCTTGGACACCGCCGAGCTCGGGGTCCGGACGATCGCCGCCGCGGCCACCGCCGCCGCGGCGACCCTGGCCACGACGGAAGTCTGCGGATTCCGCCAGACCCGTCTCGCCTTCCGGGGGCTGGAGCGGGGCATTCGCCGGAAGGTCCGGGGCTGGTGGCAGACCGCCGTTCGGGCTGCGGGCTAGAGAACCCACGTGGAGCCAGTCATGAACGCCGTCCTCAAGACGCTCCTCCGGACCCTGCCGACCAGGTCGCTCCTCGCCGCCCGTGAAGCCAGGGGTCTGCGGACGGTGCTCCTCGCCTGCTTTCCCAAGTCGGGCTCGACGTTCGTGAGCGACAGGCTCGCGGCGCTGGCCGGCTGCCGCCGCGCCGCCTTCCTGCCGGTCTGCGATCGCCGGGAGCAGGAACTCGAGGAGGCCTGCCTGCTCAGGCAACTCCGCCGGTATCCGGGGTCGCACCTCGTGGCCCAGCAGCATGTCCGGCTCAACGCCCACACGGCCGCCGTCTGCGAACGATACGGGATCCGGAGCGTGGTGCTGACCCGCAATCTGATGGACTGCCTGGTCTCGCTGGGCGATCACTGGGATCGCGAATCGTGCGTCGGGCCGCACGGCTACTGGACGCCCGACCTCGTGGCGGAGATGGAGGGCTCGAGCATCTCCCGGCTGCATGCCATCACGCTGACCGCGGCCCCCTGGTACGTGTCGTTCTACCTTTCCTGGTACCACTGGCGGGATGCCTGGCTGGCCGCCACACGGCCGCTGTTCGTCCGGTACGAAGAGTTTTTCGCGGAACCCGAGCGGGGGCTCACGGCTCTGGCCTCCCAACTGGGCATTCCGGCCAGCGGCGACCAGATCGCGGCGGCCCTGGCGAACGGAGGCCAGTCGCGGTTCAATCGGGGCGTTTCGGGGAGGGGCGCCGAGGCGTTTCGCCGGGATCCCCGGGCCTACGCCGCTCTTCGGGATCTGCTCGCCGTCTACCCGAGCATCGACTTCTCGCCGATCTTCACCCCGCTGGCAGGCGGCCGAACCGACAGGCGGCCACTGGGTGCCTGAGGCCGCACCCGCAGCCGCGCCGCCCGGCGGGTTTTGGACTTGCGGCGGCCAACGGAAGCTTCCTAACGTCTTTTTCAGCCTTGGAACCGTGTTTCCGGCGAGGGCCCTTTGCCATGGAAGCCATTCTGCATCTCGGCGACGCGAAGTCCGGCTCGAAGTCGATCCAGGAATGGATGCTCCAAGACGCCGCCCTGCTCGAGGAGAACGGCTTCCACCAGTCGGCCACGACCAAGATCGGGCCCTATGACAGCCGGCTGGCCTCCTACGGCCTCGACGACTGGCGGCTCGAAAACAATCCCCGGCAGGAGTGGCAAATCCGCAGGGCCGCCGACGTGCCGCATCACAGGCTCGAGATCGAGCGGGAACTGGCGGCCGAGGTAGCGGCCCTCCCGGCCACCGCCCGGGCGATGGTGTTCTCGCACGAGTTGCTCCTCTCGCTCCGCCCGCGCGAGGTGGATCGCCTCCTCGCCATGCTGGGGCGGATCTTTTCCGGCATCCGGGCCGTCGCCTACATCCGCCGGCAGGATCGACTGATCCTCAGCCTGTGGGGCCAAATGCTCAAGACGACCGACCCGGGCCGGGGATTCTGTGACCGGCAGGTCCGGCGGCGGAGCTCGCTGGAGATGCTCACGGCCTGGGAGCCGGCCCTCGGCCGGGACCGGTTCGCGGTCCGGGTCTTCGATCGGTCCGCCTTCACCGGAACGAATCTCCAGGCCCACTTCCGGGCGGCGGCCGGGATCCCGGAAGACCCGCGGTACCGGCCGCCCGACCTCTGCAACGAGGGCCTCGATGCCGCGGCGCAGACCCTGCTCCTCCATCTCCGCGACCGGATGGTCCGGCGGCGAAAATGGGGCTGGCGGCGGGTCGTCGTGCCGCTGGGGCGGCTCCTGCGGGCTGAAACGCCCCGCCGCGGCAACCCGCTCGAGTTCCCGAGCCGACTCTCGGCGTTCCTGATGACCCACCGCCAGGGCCGCGGGCTCCTGCCGAGCCGCGACTGGGCCCGTTCGGTTGTGGCGGCATTCGCGCGGGAAAACGACGAAATCCACCGCCGCTACTTTCCCGACCGCCCGCAGCTGTTCGACGACGACTTCTCGGAGTATCCCGCTCAGGGCGGTCCGCCGGGGGAGGTCTATCCTCCGCTCGATCCCGACAGCCTGGCGGGCGGGCCAGCCCTGCCGCCCGAGCCCGCCGACATCGCAGAGGCCTACGGGCTCCTCCTCGGCCGCCATCCGAGCCAGCGGGACATGATCGCCGTCCGGCAGGATGCGGCGAATATCGCCCACCTCTACGCCCTGCTCCTGACTCGCTCCGGGGCCGCCGCGCTGGAAGCCGCCTGACGCCCGGCGGCGTCAGGCCTCCTCCGACTCCGCCTCCCGGGCGAGCTCCTGGTCGATCAGGATCAGGCCGTGGCCGTCGCCCCCGACGAGCATCAGCCGGTCGTGGACGTCGTCGGCCTCGGCCGTGTCGGCGATCTGCTGGGGCACGAACTGGGTCAGGAAGCTGTGGGTCAAGTGGTCGTTGTGCTTGTCGGCCATGTCGATC
>CAYRNG010000002.1:0-2612 GCA_964425395.1 uncultured Candidatus Kuenenia sp.
CCGCCGCTCGGTGGGCTGGTCGCTGCCGCTGATCGCGGTGGCCTTCATGCTCTACGCCCACCAGGGCGTGGCCCGGGAGCTGCCCGACTGGCTGTTTCCCCATCGCGGCCAGGACTGGGCCGCGATCGTCGGCCAGTCGTGGCTCCGCAGCGAGGGGGTGTTTGGGACGGCCCTGGCCGTGATGTTCCGCTACGTGTTTTTGTTCGTGCTCTTCGGGGTGGCGCTCCAGGCGGCCGGGGCGACCGGCTGGGTGATCGCGCTGGCCGAGCGGCTCTTCGGCCGGCGGGCCGGCGGGCCGGCGAAGGTGGCCGTGCTCGCCAGCGGCCTGATGGGCTCGCTCTCCGGCAGTGCCGTGGCCAACGCCGCCACCACCGGCACCTTCACGATCCCGCTGATGCGGGGCATCGGCTTTCCGGCGGCCGTCGCGGCCGGCATCGAGGCGGCGGCCTCCTCGGGCGGGGCGCTCGTGCCGCCGGTGATGGGGGCGGCCGCCTACATGATGCTCGAGATCATCAACCGCGACCCGCCGGTGCGCTTCCTGGAGATCGTCCAGGCGGCCATCATCCCGGCGATCCTCTACTACCTGTCGATCTTCCTGCTCGTGCACTTCACCGCCCGCCGGCTCGACGCTCGCCCAGCCGATGACGCGGCCCCGGTCGGGACTGAGCCGGAGGGCGGGGCGGACGAGCGACCGCCGCTGGTGAGCCTGGCGGGGTTCACCTTCGTGGCGGCCCTGGCGGTGCTGATGGCCCTCCTGTTCGCCGGCTTCTCACCGTTTCGGGCCGTCAGCCTGGCGCTGGCGCTCGTCGTGGCGCTCGTGCTCGTCAATCCGGCCACCGGGCCCGCGCCATCTGCCCGGGCCGGGGCACTCGCCCTCTGGGCGGGTCTCGCCGCCGTGGCCTGGCAGTTCCTGCCGGCCGTCACCGGCTGGGCCGACGCTCTGATCGCAGGGCTGGCCGGGCTCTTCCTCGCGGGACTCGTCGCCCCGGCCTGGCGGGAGCGGGTCGTGGCCGCAGCCCGGGCGACGGCCGTCGGGGGCGTGCCGCTGGTGGCCGCGGCGGCCTGCGTGGGGATCGTGATCGGCCTGGTCTCGCGAACCGGCATCGGCACCGGCGTGCCGGCGGCGATCATCCCGCTGGCGGGCAACAGCCTCTTTCTGGCGCTCCTGGCCATCATGGGCTGCTCGCTCGTGCTCGGGATGGGACTTCCAAGCGCCGTCTCCTACCTGCTCCTGGCGACGATCATCGGCCCGGTGTTCGCCGACCCGGCCCTCGGCGTGCCGATCCTGGCCGCCCACCTGTTCATCTTCTACTTCGGGATGATGGCGATGGTGACGCCGCCGGTGGCCCTGGCCGCCTACGCCACCGCCTCGATCGCCGGGGCCCCGGTGATGGCCTCGAGCCTGGCGGCCTTCCGGTTCTCGCTCGTCGGCTTCACGCTGCCGTTCATGTTCGTCTACCGGCCGGCCCTCTGCCTGATGGGCCACGACGGCGGCCCGCCGACAGTCCCGGCCGTGCTCGGCGCGGTGGCGGCGGCCGTGGTGGGGATCGTGGCCCTGGCCGCCGGCATGGCGGGCTTTCTGCGAGGGCCGCTCTCCTGGCCGCTGCGGGGGGCCTGCTTCCTGGCGGCAGCCTGCGCCCTCGCCCCCGACAGCCTGGGCATCGCCGGCACCGGCTTCTCGGTCGTCGACCTGGCCGGCCTCGGGATCCTCGCCGCCGTGGCCGCCGTGTCGCGACCCGCCCGCGGCTCGTGACTCACCCGACGATGGTGCGGGGCGGGGGCGGGGCGTCGTCGGGGAGCGTGGGCACGGTCCAGATCGTGTACAGGCCCACGCCAACCAGGCCGATCACGAGATACTGGAGGTACCAGGGCAGGGCATTGAAGAACAGCGTGGCCACCGTGACGGCCAGCACCATCAGGATCGCCCGATGCTTGAGGCTGCGGCGGATGCCGTGGTAATGCTGCCAGTCGTCGAGCGTGGGCCCGAACCACTGCGAGCGGTGCAGCCAGGCGTGGATCCGGGGCGAGCCCCGATAGAAGCACCAGCTCGCCAGGAGCAGAAACGGCGTCGTGGGCAGGATCGGCAGGATCGCCCCCAGCACGGCGAGGCCGAGGCAGGCCCAGCCCCCCGCCACGTAGAGGAAGCTCTTGAGCGGATCGGTGACGGGGTGGAGGTCCATGACGGCGGCCGGCAGGGGCGGAAAGACGCAGGGATTCTAGCACCCCCGGTTTTGCCGTATGCTCTTCGCCGCCGCTCGAATCCGGCGCCGGCGGCTCCCGTCGGCCCTGCCTGCCTCCCGAGGAGTTCTCCCATGCCGCTCGTCCCCCTCCGCATTCTGCTCGACCACGCCGCGGAGCACGGCTACGGCCTGGCCGCGTTCAACGTCAACAACATGGAGCAGATCCAGGCGATCATGGAGGCTGCCCGGGAGACCGACTCGCCGGTGATCGTGCAGGCCTCGCGGGGCGCCCGCAGCTACTCGCAGGACAATTACCTCCGTCACCTGATGCTCGCCGCCGCCGAGCTCTATCCCACGATTCCCGTCGCCATGCACCAGGACCACGGCAACTCGCCGGCCACCTGCCAAAGTGCGATCGACCACGGCTTCACG
>CAYRNG010000003.1:0-1508 GCA_964425395.1 uncultured Candidatus Kuenenia sp.
CAACATCCTCGCCAAGCAGCTCGAGTATTTTTCGGGGGCCACGGCCGGCGGAATCGTCTTGGGGGCGCGGGTGCCGGTGATCCTCTCGAGCCGGGCCGACTCGCTCGCCTCGCGGGTGCTCTCGGCCGCGGTGGCGGTGATCTACGCCAGCCGCCGTGGGGCAGGTTTGCGGCCGGCCTGATTCGGGGCCACACGTGGCAGACTACAAGTCTGCCCCACGGGGACCGAGGGAGATTCCATGACTGAAGCGGTCGCCAGGAGCCACCTCCTCGTGCTCAACGCCGGCTCGAGCAGCATCAAGTGCGGGCTCTACGAGACCGGCGGGACGCCTCGGCGGCGCGGGCGGGTGCATGCCGACCTGCAGGACGACTGCCTGAGCATCACGGTGGATGGCGGCGGCGACAGCCGGGTGGCGGAGTTGCCCCGGCCTGACGCGGCGGCCTGGGAGGCCGCGATTACCCTGGTGCTCGAGCGGGCCGCGGTGCTCGCCGGTGGGCCGATCGCGGCGGTGGGTCATCGCGTGGTGCACGGTGGCGGCCGGTTCGAACGGCCCGTGGCCGTGACGACGGAGGTGCTTCGGGAGCTCGCGGCCCTGGAGCCGCTCGCTCCGCTGCACCAGCCGCAGAACGTGGCCGGAATCCGGGCGGCCGCCCTGGCCCTGCCGGAGGCCGTGCAGGTGGCCTGCTTCGACACCGCCTTCCACCACACCTGCCCTCCCGTGGCCACCCGGCTGGCGATCCCGCGGCAGTGGCACGACCGCGGGATCCGTCGCTACGGGTTTCACGGCCTCTCCTACGAGTCGGTCGTGGCCCGGCTGCCGGAAGTGACCGGCGGTGTGCCCGAGCGGGTGGTGATCGCCCACCTGGGGGCCGGCGCGAGCCTGTGCGGCGTGCATCAGGGCCATAGCATCGCCACCACGATGGGCTTCACACCCCTGGACGGCCTCGTGATGGCGACGCGGTGCGGAAGCATCGACCCCGGCGCCGTGCTCCACCTCGTGCTCCGTGAGGGGCTGTCGGCCAACGCGGTGGAGACGATGCTCACCCGGGAGTCGGGGCTTCTAGGTGTGTCGGGAGTGAGCGGCGACATGCGGGTCTTGCTCGAGAGCGCCGATCCGCGGGCTGCCGAGGCCGTGGAACTCTTCTGCGAGCGGGTGGCGCGGGAGACGGCGTCACTCGCCGCGGCGCTCGGCGGCCTCGACGCCGTCGTGTTTACCGCCGGCATCGGCGAGCACGCCCCCGCGATCCGCCAGCGGATCGCCGCGAAGCTCACCTGGCTCGGCCTCGAGCTCGACGGCGCCGCCAACGCCAATCACGGTCCGCGGATCAGCACGGCGACAAGCCGCCTGGCGGCCTGGGTGATCCCGACCGACGAGGAGGGGGTGATCGCCGCGGCCACCCTGGCGGCTCCGACGGCTTTGCTCGCCGGTCGGCCGCGGGGCCCCGCGGCTACTTGATGTCGATCAGCTCGACCAGGAAGTGGAGCGTCGCGTCGGCGGGGATCACGCC
>CAYRNG010000004.1:0-12218 GCA_964425395.1 uncultured Candidatus Kuenenia sp.
CCCTTTGCCAACACCCGCAACGTGGCCGCCGGCAGCATCCGCCTGCTCGACCCGCGGGAGTCCGCCGCCCGGCCGCTTCAGTTTCTCTGCCACGGCGTGGGCGACGCGACGGGCCTGGGCGTCGAGTCGCAGACGGGCCTCTACGCCTGGGCGGAGCGGGCCGGGCTGCCGGTGGCCCCGCGGACGGAAGTCTTCGAGTCGCTCGACCTGTTGATCGACCGGGGCACGGAGCTGATCGAGGAACTGCACGATCTCGACTTCGAGGTCGACGGCTTCGTGGTCAAGGTAGACGACTTCGCCCAGCAGCGGCTATTGGGGGCGACGGCGAAGAGCCCCCGCTGGGCGATCGCCTGGA
This sequence comes from uncultured Candidatus Kuenenia sp., assembly GCA_964425395.1. GTDB lineage: Bacteria > Planctomycetota > Planctomycetia > Pirellulales > UBA1268 > QWPN01. The sequence continues at coordinate 356 of CAYRNG010000004.1, forward strand.
AGTTCGAGAAGTTCGAGGCCACCACGAGGCTGGCCGGGATCCGGGTGCAGGTGGGCCGCGGCGGCACCGTCACGCCGGTGGCCGACCTCGAGCCGGTCGAGCTTGCCGGCACGACCGTCCGTCGGGCGAGCCTCCACAACGCCGAGGAGGTGGCCCGCAAGGACGTCCGGGTGGGCGATGTCTTGGTGGTCGAGAAGGCGGGCAAGGTGATCCCCCACGTCGTCCGCGTCGAGAAGCACCTCCGCACGAAGCGGCTACCGATCTGGCATCCGCCGACCGAGTGCCCCGAGTGCCAGACGCCGCTGGTCAAGGATCCCGATGGCGTCTATATCCGCTGCCCCAACGTCGACTGCCCGGCCCGGTGCCGGGAGCGGATCCGATTCTTCGCCTCGCGGGGAGCGATGGATATCGAGGGGCTGGGCGACAAGCTCGTCGAGCAGCTCGTGGCGACCGGGCTCGTCAAGCAGTATGCCGATCTCTACGCCCTCGAGGCCGGGCAGCTCGAGCCGCTCGAGCGGATGGGCAAGAAGTCGGCCGCGTCGCTGGTGGCCGCGATCGAAGAGAGCAAGGGCCGCGGGCTCGTGCGGGTGCTCAACGCCCTGGCGATCCGCCACGTCGGCCCGCGGGTGGCCGCCCTCCTGGCCGGCCGCTTTCCCGCGATCGAGCAGCTCGCCGCCGCGTCAGAAGTGGAACTCGCGGCGATCCCCGAGATCGGGCCGGTGATCGCGGCGAGCGTGCACGAGTGGCTGGCGAGCGACGATGGCCGGGCGACGATCCGCGGCCTGCAAGACGCCGGCGTGCGGCTCGACGTGCTCGAGGCCGAGCGGATCGAGGCCGGGCCGCTCACCGGCAAGACGCTCGTCGTGACCGGCACGCTCGAGCGGTTCTCGCGGCAGGAGGCGGAGGAGGCGATCCGCCGGGCCGGCGGCCGCGCCTCGGGTAGCGTCTCCAAGAAGACCGACTATCTCGTGGCCGGCGCGGAGGCCGGCAGCAAGCTCGACAAGGCGACGAAGCTCGGCGTCGCGGTGATCGACGAGGCGGTCTTCGAGCGGCTCCTGACCGGCCGCTGAGGGCCCGGCCGTCAGGCGATCAGGTCGTTGACCACGTGGCCGTGCACGTCGGTGAGCCGGAAGTCGCGACCTTGGGCGCGGATCGTGAGCTTCGTGTGGTCGATGCCCAGGAGGTGGAGGAGCGTGGCGTGGAGGTCGTGCACACTGACCGGGTTCTCCGCCACGTCGTAGCCAAGCTCGTCGGTGGCCCCATAGGTGATCCCCGGCCGGATGCCGCCGCCGGCCAGCCAGATCGAGAAGGCCTTCATGTGGTGGTCGCGGCCGTTGCCCTGCGCCATCGGAGTACGACCAAACTCGGTGGCGAACACCACCAGTGTGTCGTCGAGCATCCCCCGCCGGGCAAGGTCCTCGACCAGCGCCGCCGCGCCCCGGTCCACCTCGGCGGCCGTCCCCTTGACATGGTCCTTGACGCTGCCGTGGTGGTCCCAGTCGCGATGGTAGAGCTGGATGAACCGCACGCCCCGCTCGGCCAGCCGCCTGGCCAAGGGCCATACCATAGCCAGCTACCGGCAGCCGGCCGTCCCGAGATCATGCTTCCGGTGTTCATGAAGGTGTGGGCCGGGTCGTGGTTGATCGCCTCGGTGTGGAGGCTGCGAACAATCGCGATCCGGTCGGCGATCCGGGCTGAGATCTCGGGAAAGATCGTCGAGATGTTCTGGCCGCTCTGGCCCGCCCGGGCAAAGGGATGCTGCGGCGCGAAGCACTTGAGGGCCTGTCCTTGGAGCTGGGCGATCTGCTGCCCCTTCGTGAAGCTCTCCGGCATCGGCTGGCCGTTCATCGCCACGAGCTTCGGCTTGTGGTCGAAGGTGTCGAGGTGGGTCATGCCGCCGGCCATGTAAAGCCAGATCACCCGCTTCGCCTTGGGGGGCACGTGGAAGGGGCGGACGACGCCGGGCCAGCCTGCGGCCGCCGCCGCGCCGCCGCTCGGCCCCGCCGCCAGCGCGTCGGTGGCCAGGAGCGACCCGGCCGCGAGGCCACCGAGGCCGCCGGCAGACCGCGAGAGAAAGGCTCGCCGGGCGAGCGCGAGGCCGACAGGATCGGTGGCAGGATCGGTGGGCCGCGGCATTGTCAGTTCCTCGTGTAGGCCTCGCCCAGGTTGAGCACGACGCGGGCCGCCGCGGTCCAGGCCGCGAGGTCGGCCGGGTCGAGCCCGGCCGGCACAGCCGCGGCCCCCACGCCCAAGAGCCCCTTGGCCGCCGCCGGGTCGCCGGCAAAGGTCTCCCACTGCCGCTCGGCCACGTCGGCCACCACGCCCACCTCGGCATCGAGCGGCATCCGGCCGATCGCCTGGCGGAGCATGTATCGCGCCCGCGTGAGGGGCTCGGGGCCGGCCGCGCCGAGCGTGGTGGCGGCCAGGGCCCGAGCCGCCTCGACGAACTGCGGATCGTTGAGCAACACCAGCGCCTGCAGCGGCGTGTTTGACCGCGGCCGCTGGGCCGTGCACTCCTCACGGCTCGGCGCGTCGAAGACCATCATCGCCGGATGGAGATACTGCCGCTGCCAGTGGACGTAGAGCCCGCGGCGGTAGAGGGCCGAACCCGAATCGGCCTGGTAGGTTCGCTTGGGGAAGTTGAGGTAGGCCCAGTAGCCGGCCGGCTGGTAGGGCTTCACGCTCGGGCCCCCGATCGTGCGGTCGAGCAAGCCCGAGGCGGCGAGCGCCACGTCGCGAACGTTTTCGGCGTCGATCCGATGCCGATTCTGCCGGGCGAGCAGCCGGTTCTCGGGGTCGGCCTCGCGGTGGCCCTCCCCCGGCGTGCTCGAGCGGCGGTAGGCCCGGCTCGTGACGATCGAGTCCAGGACGCGGCGAATGTCCCAGCCCCCGTCGCGGAGCTCGCAGGCCAGCCAGTCGAGCAGTTTCGGATGGCTGGGCGGCTCTCCCTGCGAACCGTGGTCGTCGAGCCGGCGGGCGAGCCCCTCCCCAAAGCCGATCGCCCAGAGGCGGTTGGCGAGCCCCCGGGGCACGAGCGGGTTGTCGGCCGCCGTCATCCACTCGGCCAGATCGAGTCGGGTGCGGCGGGCTTCGCCATCGCCACCGGGGGCGGCCGGCAGGAAGGCGGGCGTGGCCGGCAGCACCACCTCGCCGGAGTCGTCCATCCAGTTGCCCCGGGGCAGGATGCGAACGGTGCGGGGCGGTTTTGAGACGGTGGCCGGCATCGCCACCTGCTTCGCGACCGCGGCATCGAGCGCCTTCTTTGCCGCCTCGCGGGCGGCCGCCGCCTGCTTTTTTTCTTCCTCGCTCGCCTCTTCCGCGGGCGGTGTGACCGCCGCCAGTGCCGCTTCGAGCTGCCGCTGCTCGGCCTCCTGCTCGGGGGTCGGCAGCCGCATCATCTCGCCCCAGATGCCGTTGCCATTGGAGCCGTGGTAGATGCCCCGCTCGGCGACGTCGGCGAAGAAGGCGGCGAAGGCGTAGAAGTCGCGGGTGGTGAAGGGATCGTATTTGTGGTCGTGGCACTCGGCGCAGCCCAGCGTCGAGCCGAGCCAGGCGCCCGCCGTCGCCCGCACCCGGTCCGAAGCGTACTTGGCGTGATACTCCTTGTCCTGCCCGCCCCCCTCGGCGCTCATCATGTTGAGCCGGTTGTAAGCGGCGGCCACCCGCTGCGGGCGGGTGACCTGGGGCAGGAGGTCACCGGCGAGTTGCTCACGGGTGAACTGGTCGAAGGGCATGTTGGCGGCAAAGGCGTCGAGCACCCAGTCGCGGTAGGGCCACATCGAGATTTCCTGGTCGCCGTGGTAGCCGACGCTGTCGGCGTAGCGGACCAGGTCGAGCCACCAGGCGGCCAGCCGCTCAGCGTGATGGGGGCTGGCGAGCAGGCGGGCTGACAATAACACGTAGGCATCAGGCCGCGTGTCATTCACGAAGGCATCGATCTCGGCCGGCTCCGGCGGCAGGCCGGTGAGGTCGAAGGCCAGCCGGCGGGCGAGCGTGACCCGGTCGGCCTCCGGGGCCGGGGCGATGCCCCGCGCCGCGAGGGCGGCATCGACGAAGGCGTCCACGGGATTGTCGGCCGCCGCACCTGCCGGCAGGTCGGGCCGGACGAGCGGCCGGTAGGCCCAGTGGCTCTGGTACTCGGCGCCGGCGGCGATCCACTGTTCGAGGATCGCCTTCTGGGCGTCGGTGAGCCGCTTGTTGGTTTCGGGCGGCGGCATGATCACGTCCGGATCGGTCGACCGAATCCGGGTCACGAGCTCGCTGGCCCCGGTGTTGCCGGGCACCACTGCCCGCGTGCCATCCCGGTCGGCCAGGGCCCCCTCACGGAGGTCGAGCCGCAGGTCGGCCGCTCGGGAGCCGGCATCAGGCCCGTGGCAGGCGAAGCAGTGCTCAGCCAGGATCGGCCGCACGTCGCGGTCGAAGGAAATCTCGGCGGCCCCGGCGAGCCCGGCCGAAAAGAGCGGCCCCAGGGCCGCGGCGAGCGACAGCCTCGCGATCGAGCAACCCATGGAACGAAATCCTTCTGGGGGTCGCCCGCGTCGCCGATGGCCCTGCCCCGAGCGGGGGCGGCCGGTCGCGGATCCCGGAGGATCGATCGGCGGGGCAGCAGATCCTGAACGCCGGCGAGTATAGCCCTCGACCAGCCGCTCGGCAAAATCTCCGTCGCCATGGCCGCCGGGCGAAGCTTGCCGCGGCCGGGGCGGTCTACCTCGAGAGCCAGGCCACCGCGGCCGGTGCTCTCAGGCGATCCACCGGGCGGGCAGGCACCAGACACCACGTGGCGTTTGCCAGCCTTCTCCGCCCGCGTGCAGGGCGACCCGCACGACCCGGCGGCCGCCGCGGCCGCGGAAGCTGCCCAGACTCTTCAACGATTTTTCGCAAGGGGCGGGCGCGGCATCGACCGTGAGGAGCACCACCGCATCCTGAACCGTGATGACGAACGGGATAAAGGCGCCGCCACGCGTACGGTATTCGCCGAACTCATGGCTGTGGGCGTGAGCGACCTGGAGTTGGGCGAGCAGTTCACCGAACACCCAGCGGCGCAGCGGAATCGCTTCATGGAGCCAGGTTTCCCTGCAGGCAGCCGCCGCCAAGCCGATGTCTTCGCAATACCAGCCCTTGCCGTGCCGACGAATGAGAAACAATGATTCAAAGGCCTGGAGCAACTGGGCCGTCGTCTTGGCGCTGGCGGCCACGATGCGGGCCAGCCGGACAAGCGGCAACGGCTCTCCCTGCTGGCCCGCGATGTGGGCAAACAGGCCCTTGATCCGGGAAACGGCGATTCGCGTCGCGTAGACGAGTTGGAGATCACGGGCGAGCACGGTGTCGAGATGGCTGTTCCAGGCGTGCTGCCGCACACCATCACTCCGCTGGAAACAGATTCCCGGCATCCCCCCGCGCAAGCAATACGATGCCAGCGTCGTTGCGGAGCACCAGGCCTCGGCCTCCAGCCGCCGGACTCCTGAGTCATCGAGTTTGATCAGCCGCGAAACGACATTCGCCAGAGGGCGGCCATGCGCCTCGGCGACCGTGAGCGGGAGGAGTTCGAGCAGCGCGGTTCTTCCGGTCAGCGACTCGCGGATCGCCCGCCGGCTCAGGAACCGCACCGATCCGGTGAGCACGAACTGGCCTGGGCGACGGTGCTCGTCAATCCAGAGCTTCAGCCGCGAGAACACCCGCGGCGCTTTCTGCACCTCGTCCAGGGCCAGCGGCCGTGGCTGGGCGAGAAACCGGTTCCAGTTGCCGGCTTCGCTGGCTCCCACGAGTTGATCGTCGTCGAACGTCAGGTAGCCCGGGCAGATCCTCTTCACGAGCGTGGTCTTGCCCGACTGACGCATGCCCACGAGCGAGATTGATGGAGACCACGTCAGGGCCTGCCGGATGCGAGGCTCGAGATGTCGCGGTCTTGTATGCGGCATCCCAGGGAGTTTCCCACGAATCTATGTTTCTGTCAAATCAGGACAGGGGGTCATGAAAATGCAGGAACGTGAAGGGGCTCTCGATTCCGCGGGGCGCTCCGTCCCTTACGGCGGAGGCATTTCCCAGGCGGTCTCGTAGACCAGGCCGTCGTCGGTCATCCGCAGGCTCGTGGCCCCGACGCCGAACATGCCCTCCATCTCCCGGCCCGAGGGGAGGAGCTTCTTGACCGCCGCCAGCCAGGCCCGGTAGCCGGCGCTGACGTCGTCCGGCTCGAGGGTCGCCACCATCTCGCGGAGCATACCCAGCGTGCCGCCGGTGCGGGTCGAGTCGCTGACGCCGAACAGCCGAGCCGGCCGGGGAGGCACGAGCTCCTCCGCCCGACGGGGCACGCCGCTTTCCCGCAGCGAGGCGGCGCCCGCCGGCGGATTGCGGATCGAGGTGAGCACCTTCTCGAGTGTTCCCTCGCCGACGGCCACGACGAAGTGGCCGCGGCCCGCGAAGGCCGCCGCAGCTCCCGGGATCCGGATCCCCCGAAAGCCCTGCTCCTCCTCGAGCTGGCCGCCGGCCAGTGGCGCGAGCCGCCCGAGCAGCTTCAGAAACGGCTCCTCGTCGGCGATCTCCCAGACCAGCGCCATCCGGTCAGCCACGGCCGGCGTTCCCGCGGCCTGCCCGCCGGCCCGGGCCCGCCCGAGGGCCGCGGCCACCTGCGGCGGAAACGAGAGCAGCCAGTGCCGGCTGCCCAGCCCCGACAGCACCGTGGCCAGATCGGTGCCCAGGAAGGCCTGGGCCTGGACGTCGGCCACCGAGAGCATGTTGGCCACCTGCTCGGCCCCGGGATCGGCGCCGATGATCCGGCGGACGGCCTGAAAGGCCGCCCCCAGGTCGAGCGAGATCTGGGTGAAGTCGGCCACCTCGCTGGTCACGAAGGCGGGCACGTCGCCGGCGTCACACCGCTGGTCGAGCACTTCGAGCAGGCCGTGCCGGGGGGCCGGGAGCGTGACAGCCAAGACCGATCGCCAGCGGCCTTGGTCGAAGGTCTGCCGCCAGGCGAGGCCGCCCAGGTCGTCGATGCCGAGCTGGGCCATCCGGCCGCGGATGCCGTCGTCGCCGCCGTCGGGCAGCCAGCGGCGGGGCAGGGCCACCACCTCCACCAGCGGCGTGCCGGCAGGCGTTGCCGCGGTCAGGGCCGGCTCGCGAAGCACGCCGGCGAGCGGCGGCTCGTCGCCCCCGGCATGGGCCGCCAGGAAGGTGGCGAAGATCCGCCGGGCCTCCTCGCCACCGCCCAAGGCCTCGAAATCCGCACCCGGCTTGCCCGTCTCGGGGAGCGTGAGTCCAAACAGCAGCCGGCCGTCACGCACCGTCAGGAACGAGTGCTGCTCGCCCGTCTGCACCTGCTTCGTCTCCCGGAGCCGCGCGAGCCGAGCCTTGACGGCAGCCTCGTCGGTTTCCTGAGCCATCTCCTCGAGCTCGGCCTTCGAGATATCGAGCCCCATCACGGGCTCGACGACCGACATCACCTCGTGGCCGGCAAGATCGAGATCGATCCGCCGCAACTTCGGGCCCGGTCCGGCCCGGTCCGCGTCTTCCTCGATCCGCTGCTGGAAGGCCGCCAGCAGCCGGCCTGCCGCGGCCGCGCCCGGCTCGAGCCAGCCCACGACGAGTTGCAACGGGGGCAGCCCCGCGCGGCTGCTGATCACGAGCCCCCCGCCGAACTCGGCCGAAAGGGCCGCGGTCAGGTCGGTGGTCTCGAGCCCATACTTTCGCAGCGACTCCTCGAAGGCCTCGAGCGACCATTCCCCGGCCGATCCCTCCTCGCCGGCCACCAGCCGCCAGAGGCCTTTCAGCCGCCCGGGGCCGAAAACCACGCTGCCAAACTTGGTCCCGTCCTTGACCGCCTCGAAGAACCGGCCCGCCTCCGGCACCCTGACCATCAGGGCCGTCTCCGCCGGCAGGCACTCCCAGGAGGGCCGCAACTCGGCCCGGAGCTGGTGCGGGAACATCGCCAGGATTCCCCCGGCCGCCCCAACCAGCAGAATCTTGCGCACCAGAATCCCGAGCACCCGACTCCCGCGGCTCTGTCTTCGCACCGGCATGGCTGGCTTACTCCTGGCTGCCCCCGCTCCCCGACGCGTCGGCCGCCGCACGCGGCCGATACGGCGGGGGCAGGTAGGTGACTCCGTTCTGCGGCTGAGACTCGTCAAACAGGTAGCTGTCGCGGTGGACCAGGAAATCGATCAGCTCCGAGGCCGGAATCCCGAAGGCCAGGCCGTCGAACACCGCCGCCCCCGCGCAGGCCACCGCCACCACCTCGCCGCGGGCGTTGAAGATCGGCCCGCCGCTGTTGCCCGGATTGATCGCCGCGTCGGTCTGGATGAGCCGCACCTGGTCGATGGTGCGGGTGGTGCTCGAGACGATTCCCTGGGTCACGCTCCGCTCCATCCCCAAGGGGTTGCCGATCGCAAACACCATGTCGCCCACCCGGAGGTCGTTGCGATCGTTGACCACCACCGGCTCTGGGAACCGGCCGTCGGCCTCGGCGGGATCGAGCTGGAGGAGGGCCAGGTCGCGGAGCGGCTGGAGGGCGATGATCTTGACGCGGCGAAACTCCACCTTCTCAAAGCCCGCCCCGCCCCCGCCGCCGGTCTTCGCGGCCGTGGCGGTCTCGGCCCCGGCCACCCGGCGAAACATCGTCACCCGCAGCTGTGTCTGCTTCTCGACGACGTGGTAGTTGGTGACCAAATGCCCCGCGCGGCTGACGAGAAACCCGGTGCCCAGGCCGCCGGGGTTCTTGATCATCACCACCGCCTCGCCGAACCGCCGCACGAGCGCCGGCACCTCGCGGGCCTCGAGCCGGCCGGTGCGGAAGATGCCCTGCTCGGCCGTGCCGCCGGCCGGCTTCCCGGCGGCATCGTCCTCCCGCCGCACGTCGAGCACCCGCTTGGCCGGGATCTGGAGCACGTCGTGGCCCAGGTCGAGCACGACTCCCTCGTCCGACTGCCGCAGCAGCGGCGCCGTCACCCGGCCGCCGCCGACGAGCGTGATCGTGACCATCTCGGCCGCCGGAGCGGCCAGGCAGGCCAGGGCCAGCCAGCCGGCCGGAATCACGCGCTGCAGGTTTCCGGGCTGCGTGTTCCTACACTGCATCTTCATCGAAGTCGGTCCTCGCCCGTTCATGGCGCTTGGGTCTCCGCGGCGGCCGTCTGCGGGCTGGCACCTGGCTCGGCGGCGGCGTCGCGGCCCAAGTAGATCACGAGCCGGTCCTGGCTGACGAGCACGAGATCCCGCGTGCCGTCGCCGTCGGCGTCGAGGGCCACGGCCCGGCGGGGCTCGGGCACGAGGTCCTTCGAGTCGCCACCGTCGTAGGGATACTTGCGGTCGTCGAACACCCGCCAGGTGACCGACCGCTCGAGGGCCGCCGCCTGCTCGGGATCTGCCGCCGGCTGCCGCAGGAGGGTGGTCAGCTCGTGCCGGCGGTCGTCGCAGAGCAACAGGTCGCCGCCCCCGTCGCCATCGACATCGGTCACCAGGATCCGGTGGATCGTCGCCTCGCGGACGCCGCTGCGGCGGCCCACCCGGCCATCGACGCTCTCGACGAGCTCGAGTTCCCAGGGCTCGCCGCGGGAGAGACGCACGATCCGCTCCTGGTCCACGAGCACGACGCCGAGCACCGGATCGGCCTCAATGGCCGTGCCGGCCGGCGGTTTGATCGCCTCGACCGACCGCATCACGCCCGCCTCGTCGGCCGCCAGCCGGTGCAGAAAGCCGCCCCCCCGCTCCAGGGCCCAGGCCTGGGCGGCGGCCGCGTTGCCGGCCTCACGAGCCTCGCCGGGCTCGTCCGCGGCCGGCGGCGGGGTCAGCCCCGTGATCGGCAGGTAGGAGGCGAGCTTCTGCCCCTCGCCGAGCATCACCTGGTCGATCGGATGGAGGTCGTCGCCCAGCCACTGGAGGACGCCGTCGGTGAGCCGGGCCCTGCGACGGGTGCCGCCGACATCGAGCAGCCGGTATTCATCCAGCTCGGCCTTGGCGAGCAGGGCCGGCGAGCTGACCACCGGCTTGCCATCGACCAGCCGCACGAGCTTGGCCGCGGTGGCGTAGGCGTCCTGCACGAGGAGCGTCTCGTCGCCGAGCCAGACCACCTTGTCCACCTTGGAGCCCAGCCCCGCAAACCGGGTCCGCACCGGCTCGGCATCCCCGGCCGCCCAGACAAAGAGATCGACATCGTCGCCGACCCGCTGGGCCCACCAGGCTGTGCTGCCGACCAGGTCGAGGGCCAGGATCTTGCGGTCCTTGCCCTCCTGCACCCAGGGCTGAGGGTAGGTGAGCCGGCCGTTCTCCCAGCGGCTCTGATGGAGGTCGGCGGCATCCTTGCTCCAGAGGAGAAGGAGTCCCTGGCCGGCCGCTGCCGGCGGCGCGACCACCCCCTTGATGCCGCCCACGGCGGGAAACGTCTGCTCGGCCGACCAGCCAGCCGGCGTGAGCCTGTGCACCCGCAGCCGGGGCTGGGTGGCGTCGGCCGCCACGATCGCCGGCTCGCCGTCGAGAAGCATCCCGCACCAGCCGCGGCGGGCGGTGGCGGCGGCCATCGGCAGGGCGTCGTGCCGGCCGACGTCGCTGGCCGGCCCGCGGACGAGCCGATACTGCCGCAGCACCCCCTTGTCGCGACCGCCCAGAAGGTACAGCTCCGCCCGGCCGCTCGGGCCGGAGGCCACCGCGAAGGCATCGGCCGGCCGGTCGTGGAGCGTCTGGGCCGGCAAGAGCTCGCCGCCTGGGCCCGCCGGATACCAGCGGACCACCTGGCGGGCCACGTTCGACCACTCGACCAAGTCATCCTGGCCGTCGCCGTCGAGGTCGGCCAGCGTCCAGTCGAGTCGGCCGCGGATCTCGCGGGGGGCCAGCCACTGGGCCCGGCCGCCTGCCGCGAGCGGCAGCTGCTGGATCCCCTCGTCGAAGTTGATCAACAGCTCGTGGCCGCCGGCGGGCAGGTCGCGAAGCAGGAGCAGACCCCCGCGGCTGGCAGGCGTGCCGGCCAGCAGGTTCCGCTCACCCGTCTTCTGCCAGGCACCCCGGGCATCGGCCGCGAGGGCTGGATTCCGCTCGTAGATGGCGATCCGGTTGGAGGGGCTTGTGAACACGAGCAGTTCGGGCCGTCCGTCGCCGTCGATGTCGTGGGCCACGGCGTCGAGCGGCATCTCGTCGATGGCCAGCTCCGTCCGCGACCAGTCCGGCGCCAGCGGCAGCTCGTTGGGGCGGTCGGGGTCGGCCTTGTCCTCCCGCGTCCGGGCGGCCGGCTCGAGCCAGCGATAGAGGTCGATCCGGGCCTGGCGGGGATTGACGACGATCACGCTGTCGCGGCCCTGGCCCTCCAGGTCGGCCACGGAGAGCCGCTCGGCCCGGCCGTCGAGCGGGATCACCCGCATTCCCTGCCAGCCGTCGAAGGCCAGCGCGGCCGGGGCGGCCGCCGCGACCGCCAGGCCGCCGAGCAGGAGGACGGCCGGCAGTCGAAAGAAAAGTCGCGTCATGCGAACAAGACTACCCCGGCGACCGCCCGCCAACCACGCCCTATTCCAGCTCCGGCAGCACCGCCTCGGCGGCGGCCGCCTCGCGGAGCTTCTCCAGGGCCTTGGCCTCGATCTGCCGAACCCGCTCCTTGGTCACGCCCAGGGCCGAGCCGACCTCCTTCAGGGTCTGCGGCTCCTGCTCGTGGTCGAGCCCGTAGCGGCGGATGATGATCGTCTGCTCGCGGGAGTCGAGCCGGTCGAGAAACCGCCCCACCTGGGCCAGCCGGTCGCTGGCCGCCAGCCGCTGCTGATACTCGTCCTCGCGGCGGTCGGCCGCCGACTGGAGCAGCTCCATGTCGGCCGCCCGGAACCGGTCCCGCCGCTTGTGCTCGTCGGGAATCGTGCGGGCGTAGTTCTTCATGATCGCCCAGGAGGCGTAGGTGCTG
>CAYRNG010000005.1:0-7217 GCA_964425395.1 uncultured Candidatus Kuenenia sp.
CCCAACCCCCCTTGGGAGCAAGCCGTCCCGTGCTAGGATAACGATCGTTCGCGGGTGTAGCTCAGTTGGTAGAGCGCTAGCTTCCCAAGCTGGATGTCGCCGGTTCGAGTCCGGTCGCCCGCTGTATATACGCCCGTCGGGCCATCCATGGCCCCGACGGGCTGATTTTTTCGCCGGCATCCGCTGCAGGGCGTCGTCGCGGGCCCTCGCGGGGCTGATTCCTGGAACGCCAGACTGTCCGGCGCTCAGTTTTCGGGGGTCCTCTGCCGCAGATTCACCCGAAAACACCCCGGCAAGGCTGTTTGCTGCATAATGAGGGAACGGGGACAGGAGTTTCTTGAGTCTCTATGCGGGGGGCAATCATGGACATGGAAGAAGAAAAACTCTGCTGCTGCGACCTCTCCAGCGTTCGCGATGTCCTGAGGGAAAAGTCCATTCAGGGCGTCATTGCCGTCCGGCCCGACGCATCCGTGAGTGGTGCCGCCGACCTCATGCTGTCGGCGGGCGTGGGATCGCTGCTGGTGATGGACGGCCCGCGGCTTCTCGGCATGCTCACCGAGCGGGATGTGGTGCGGACGGCACGGGACGGCTCGCATCCCGAGGAGACTCTCGTGGGGGAGGTCATGAATCCCGAAGTTCTGTGCTGCGGCGAAGGTGCGTCCGTGGATGAGGCGGCGGAGCTGATGCGGGTGCATCGCATCCGGCACATACCCGTACGCACCGCCGATCAGCACATCGTTGGCGTGGTGTCGCTCGGCGACATCAACGCGCATCGCGTCGGGCAGTGCGAAATGACGCTCGGGCAGCTCGAGCACTACGTGCATCGCCGGGCATGACCATCCCTCCACGGCTTACGGAGGAGACTGGCCGCTCTGGCGGTATTCCCAGGGGGGCATCGGCGACTGCTGGGCCCAGAGCCCGAGCCGCTGGGCCTGGGCCTGCCGCTGGGCCTCCGCCAAGGAGGCGTCGTTGGAATAGGTCGTGTAGTGCCAGGCGTTGCCGCTGGCCACCATCTGCCGATTGACGTCGATCCCGTCCATCGACACGTTCGCCACCCAGCGGCCGTAGCGGTCGCGGCCTTGATCCACCACGTCCACCGTCCGGCCAAACACCAGCGCCGCCAGCGCCTCCCGGGAAACCTTCCCGTAGTCCTGGCCGCTCTCCGGGGCGTCGATCTCCGCGAGGCGGACCTTCTGCTGCTGGTTGTTCTCGTCGAGGCAGGTGATCGTGTCGCCGTCGTAGACGCCCACCACCCGCCAGCGATGGGCCCGCGGGGCGGGCGAGCTCGCCGGCCCCGGAAACGCACCCGGCGGCGAACTTGCCGGGGCCAGGCTCGTTGACTGCGCGGTCACCTGCGGCGGCACCACCGGCGGCATCGTGGGCGAACCGAGCGCCGTCAGCGGAGGCGTGACCGGCGGCGGCTGGCTGATGGCATACCCGGCGGCGGCGCCGGCGGCGGCCACGGGCGCGGCGGCCCCCCACTGCCCGGCAGGAGGCGGCACGACGGTGGCCGCCTCGGTGGCCGGCACCCACTGGTTGGGCGGCGGGCCGTAGACCGGCGCCTGCGGCCACGGCTGCTGGGCAACCGGCGGCGGGGGCGGCTGCGTCGGCAGGGCGGTGGCCCAGGTCTGCGGCGGAGCTTGAGCCTGCGGCAGCGGCCCGGGGGGCACCAGCGGCGTGCCGGCCAGGGCCCGGGCGTCAGCGGGAAACTGGTAGACCGGCCGATACTGGGTGTAGGTGCCCGGGGTGAGCGTGGTCGTGGCCGGCGGAGCGCCGCTGGTGGCGTAGTTCCAGCCGCTGGTCGTGGCGGCGGGCACGGGCTGCGGCCAGGCCTGCGGGCGATTGACCGCCGGCGGCCGGGCCATCACCGGCGGACCCGCCTGGTAGGTGAACACATAGGTAGGCGCGAAATACATCGTCACCGGCTGGCCGTCGGGGCCGACCCCCTGGTAGGGCACGGCCTGGGGCTGCCAGCCGGGCGGGATCGCGCCCCCCTGGACCACCGCCGTGGGCAGCGCGGGAGCCTGCCAGTAGGCCGGCACACCCGCGGCCGGCGGCGTACCGAGCGGCTTGCCATCGGTCGTGGGTCCGGTCGTGGCTCCGCCGGTGGCCCAGGCATTGGGAGAAGTCTTGGTGTCTTGGTCGGCCGCCCCCGCGCCGCCGGCTACGGCCCACGCGGCCAGTGTGAGCGCCACCGCGCAGCCGGCCGCCCGCCACGGAATCTCCGCGGTCGCCTCACGCTCTCGGCATCCGTGCCGCACCTGCCGCCCTCCTGGCGTCGGGGTTGGTTCTGCTCGGTCAGCAGCCGGCCACTTCTCTAGCCAATTGGCCCGGGAGCCCGCCATGCCAGCTCGGTTGCCAGTCGCGACGGCTCCTGCCCTGTCTCCTCAATCGGCATCCCAGCGGGGTGAATCGACGCCGGCGCCGGGGTTCGGTCTTGCCCTCTCGACAGAGGCTGGGTGAACTGGGGGGCATGCGAAACGTCGGTGCCTGCCTCGTGACGCTGCTCTTGGCCACCGCGGCCCTCGGGCCCGTGGCTGTTGCCGAGGCCGCCGGCCGGGAAGCGGCCCAGGTCGCGGTGCCGCCGCTCGAGGCGCAGGCCCGCCGGGCCGGCCTGCGAATCCTCGCCGGCCGCCACCTGGTGCTCGCCACCGATCGGCCGGAGCGGACCGGTGACGGGGTCGAGGAACTGCCGGCCGTGTTCGACGACGCCGTCGCGGCCTGGTGCCGCCACTATGGCCTCGAGCCGGCGGCCGTGGCCGACTGGCGGTGCTTCGGCTGCCTGGTGGTCGATCGGGAGCGGTTTCGGGCCGCGGGGCTGGTGCCCGACTGGCTGCCTCCCTTCAAGAACGGCTTCTGCGACCGCAACCGGTTCTGGCTCTTCGACCAGCCCAACCCCGCCTATCGCCGGCACCTCCTCCTCCACGAGGGCGTGCATGCCTTCACGCTCACCCTCCGCGATCTGGCCACGCCCGCCTGGTACAGCGAGGGAATTGCCGAATACCTGGCCACCCATCGGCTCGACGCCGATCAGGCCGTCGGGCTCACGTTCGTGCCCACGCCGATCCCCGACCGGCCCGCGGACGTCGAGCAGCTCGGCCGGATCGAGATGCTCCGCGAGCTGCGAGCCGAAGGGCGGGCTCCCTCCCTGGCCCAGGTTTTGGCGGTGGCGCCGGCGGAGCACGGCTCGATCGCCGACTACGCGGCCAGCTGGGCGGCCGTGGCCCTGCTGGCCAACCACCCGAGCTGGAAGGACGGCTTTGTGGCCCTCGAGCGGGGGCCGCTGGGGCCCGACTTCAACGACCGGCTCGCCGGCCTGCCCGGCTGGGATGCCTCCCGCGCCGGCCGCGACTTCGATGCCTTCACCGCCGAGGTCGATTACGGCTGGGATTTTTCCCGGCAGGCGATCGACTGGTCGGCCGGCGAGCTGCTCGGCGGGCCGCGCCGATTTTCAGTGGCGGCCGACCGCGGCTGGCAGAATGCCGGGGTCACGCTGGCGGCCGGCCGGCGGTATGCCTTTGCCGCCCGCGGCCGGGCGGGCGTGGGCAGCGTGGCCGGCGCAGCCGGTGACGAAGTGCTGCTCGAGAGCGAGGCCGAGGGAATCACGCTTGAGTGGTATCGGGGCCGCCCGCTGGGTCGGCTCTTGATCGGGCAGTGGCAGGCGGCCCCGGCCGACGGGGGCCGGCCGCGGTTCGAGATCCTGGCCGAAGGTGCGGCGGGCGAGTTCACCGCGGTCGCCACCGGCCCGCTCTCCATGAGGCTCAACGCCCCCCCGGGCCGGCTGGCGACGCACCACGGCGGGCTGAGCGTCACCATCGAGCCGCTCGGGGAGCAGTAGCCCCTCGTAGCGGCGGGATTTTATCCCGCCGGCCAGTCGGCGCTGCGTTGCCAGTGCCGCCGTTTCCGGTCGGCATCTTCGCGCTGCCCGCGGGTAACAAACCCGCGGCTACGTCGCGCTAGATCGCCCCCCACGGAGCCCCGCGCTTACGCATGCACGGCGAACTCGCCCGCGGCGGTGCTCGGCAGATTCGTCTGGCCCATCAGCCAAAGGTCGACCGAACGGGCGCACTCCCGGCCCTCGTGGATCGCCCACACGACGAGCGACTGGCCACGCCGCATGTCGCCCGCGGCGAACACGCCCGCCTGGCTCGTCATGTAGTCGGCCCCCGCCTTGACGTTGCCTCTGGCGTCGAGCTCGAGGCCCAACTCCGCGATCGGCCCGGCCTTCTCAGGCCCCACGAAGCCCATCGCCAAAAGCGCCAGCTGGCAGGGCCACTCCTCCTCAGTGCCCGGCAGTTCCTTGAACCGCTGCTGGCCAGTGGCCGGATCCTGATACCACTCGATCCGCACGGTCTTGAGCCCCCGCAGCCGGCCGGAATCGTCGCCCAGAAACTCCTTGGTGAGGATCGCCCACTCGCGGCGGCAGCCCTCCTCGTGCGAGGAGCTGGTCCGGAGGATCTGCGGCCAGAGCGGCCAGGGGCTGCCCTGGGGCCGTTCGGTCCGGCGGGGATACTTGCCCAGATCGGGCGGCTGGGGCAGCAGCTCGAACTGGGTCAGGCTCCTGGCACCCTGCCGGTTGCTCGTGCCGTCGCAGTCGCTGCCGGTGTCGCCGCCGCCGATCACGATCACGTCCTTGCCCTCGGCCAGGATCTGGCCTGGCACCTCGTCGCCGGCGTTCCGCTTGTTCTGCTGCGGGAGGAAGTCCATCGCATAGTGCACTCCCGCAAGCTCCCGGCCCGGGATCGGCGGGTCGCGGCCGAGGGTGGCCCCGCCGGTGAGCACGAGGGCGTCGTACTCCCCGGTCAGCGACTGCGTGCTGACGTCAGCCCCCACGTTGACGCCGCAGCGAAATTCGACGCCCTCCTCCCGCATCTGCTCGATCCGCCGCCAAACCCGCCACTTCTCGAGCTTGAAGTCGGGGATGCCGTACATCAACAGGCCCCCCGGCCGGTCGGCCCGCTCGAACACGGTCACCAGGTGGCCGGCCCGATTGAGCTGCTGGGCTGCGGCCAGGCCCGCGGGGCCGCTGCCCACCACCGCCACCCGCTTCCCGGTCCGCACGGCCGGCGGCTCCGGGATCACCCAGCCCTCGTCGAAGGCCCGGTCGGCGATCGCCATTTCGATCTGCTTGATGGCCACCGGATCCTCGTTGATCCCCAAGACGCAGGCCGTCTCGCAAGGAGCGGGGCAGACGCGGCCGGTGAACTCGGGAAAGTTGTTGGTGGCGTGGAGCCGCTGGCTGGCCTCGTGCCACTGCTGGCGGAAGACCAGGTCGTTGAAGTCGGGAATGATGTTTCCCAGCGGACAGCCCGTGTGGCAGAAGGGCACGCCGCAGTCCATGCACCGGGCTCCCTGCTTGGTGAGCTCCTCCTCGGGGAGGATCGTGAGGAACGCGTTGTAGTTCTTGAGCCGCTCGGGCACCGGGGCATAGCCCGCCACCTTGCGGTCGTACTTCATGAATCCGCGGACGTCACCCATCGTCAGTCTCCTAAAAAGGGGACGCAGCTCTTTTTGCGGCAAAAAGAGCTGCGTCCCCTTTTTTCGCCTCGGCCTGTTCCTGTTCCGCGAGGTTGCGGAGTTCCTCGAGGGCCCGCTTGTAATCGGTCGGCATCACCTTGACGAACCGTGACTGCTCGCTCTCCCAGCGGTCGAGGATCTCCCGGCCGCGGCTGCTGCCGGTGAACTCGACGTGCCGGGCGATGATGCCCCGCAGGTAGTCGCGATCCTGGCCGTCGAGCGGCTCGAGCTCCACCATCTCCTTGTTGACGCGGGTGGGGAAGCTGCCGTCGGCGTCCCAGACGTAGGCGATCCCGCCGCTCATCCCGGCCGCGAAGTTGCGGCCCGTGGAGCCGAGGATCACCGCCCGGCCGCCGGTCATGTATTCGCGGCCGTGGTCGCCGATCCCCTCGACCACCGCCTCGACGCCCGAGTTCCGCACCAGGAACCGTTCGCCGCACCGGCCCCGGAGGTAGATCTCGCCGGCGGTGGCCCCGTAGGCCACCACGTTGCCGGCGATCACGTGGTCTTCGGCCTTGAAGGTGGCGGCCCGGTCGGGCCGCACGATCACCCGCCCGCCGGAGAGCCCCTTGCCGCAGTAGTCGTTCACGTCGCCCTCCACCGTCACCTGCACGCCCGGCGAGCCGAAGGCCATGAGGCTCTGGCCGGCCGTGCCGCGGAAGTGGATCGTGATCGTGCCGTCGGGCAGGCCGCCCGCCCCGTGCCGCCGGGTGACCTCGCTCGACAGGATCGTGCCCACGGTCCGGTTGATGTTCCGGATCGGCAGCTCGAGCGCGACCGGCTTCTTGTCGGCGAGTGCCGGCTCGCAGAGGGCCAGGAGCGTCGTCATGTCGAGCGCCTCGTCGATGCCGTGGTCCTGGGTCTGGCAGTGGTAGGTCTTGACGTGGGGGGGCACCTCGGGCCGGTGGAGGATCGTCGAGAAGTCGAGCCCCTTGGCCTTCCAGTGGGCGATCGCCGCCCGGGTGTCGAGCCGGTCCACCCGCCCGACCATCTCGTCGAACGAGCGGAAGCCGAGCTTGGCCATGATCTCGCGGATCTCTTCGGCCAGCAGGAAGAAGTAGTTGACGACGTGCTCCGGCTGGCCGGTGAACTTCTTGCGGAGCTCGGGATCCTGGGTGGCCACGCCCACCGGGCAGGTGTTCAGGTGGCACTTCCGCATCATGATGCAGCCCATCACCACCAGCGACGCCGTGGCGATCCCGAATTCCTCGGCTCCCAGGAGCGTGGCCACGACCACGTCCTTGGCGGTCCGGATCTGGCCGTCGGTCTGGACGACGATCCGGCTGCGGAGGTCGTTCATCACGAGCACCTGGTGGGCCTCGGCCAGGCCCAGCTCCCAGGGAAGGCCGGCGTGCATGATCGAGGTCTGGGGGCTCGCACCCGTGCCGCCGTCGTGGCCCGAAATGAGCACCACGTCGCTCTTGCCCTTCGAGACACCGGCCGCCACCGTGCCCACGCCCACCTCGGCCACCAGCTTGACGCTGATCCGGGCGTGGTGATTGGCGTTCTTCAAGTCGTGGATCAGCTGGGCCAAATCCTCGATCGAGTAGATGTCGTGGTGGGGGGGCGGCGAGATCAGGCCGACTCCCGGCGTCGAGTGCCGAATCCGGGCGATCTCGCGATCGACCTTGTGACCTGGGAGCTGGCCACCTTCGCCCGGCTTGGCCCCCTGGGCCATCTTGATCTGGAGCTCCTTGGCG
>CAYRNG010000006.1:0-3257 GCA_964425395.1 uncultured Candidatus Kuenenia sp.
AGGTCCGTCACGCCGTGACGGACTATCCGCCGGCCAGTTGACGCAGCCCCAACTGTTGGTCGGGGTTGCCGGTGCCATCTCGCCGGACGCTCCTGGGGACTGTCCCCGCCGCGGGGACTGTCCCCCTTCTGGTTTCCTGGATACGGCGACCAATCCGCTCCGCGGATCGATCGGTGCCCGTCCAACGCCGTCGAGATAGCACGGGCAACCCCTCCCGCGACCCCGTCCCTTCCCCTTAGAGCGTCTCGCCCAGGGCGAGGAGCTCCTCGGCGTCGAGGCAGGCGGTGGGGTCGGTGAAAATCCGGCCGATCGCGGCCTTGTGGATCTTCATCTTCAGGCCCCCTACGCCCAGGGCTCCGTAGCAGACGGTGGGGCCGTCCGGGCGGGCCTTGTCGCCGGCCACGATGCCGTGGATGCCGGCCGGGGGCACGGCGTTGAGATCGATCAGCACCCGAGCCTTGCTGGCGGCCGCCCGGCCGGCGGCGTCGAGCAGGCTCACGCCCGCCTTGCCGGCCGCGATGACGACTTCGGCGCTGCCGAGCAGGGCGGCCAGCGGCGACTCGGGCCGCACCCGGCCGTGGCTCTCGACGCCCGCCACCTGGGCCGCCGGCAGCCGGTCGCGGAGCCGCGCCGCGGCTTGTTCCGCGCGGGCCAGCGACCGGGAGGCGATCGCCACCCGCAGCCCCTTGCCCGCGAGCAGCCGGGCCACCCGCTCTCCCACCGGCCCGGTGCCGCCGAGCACGACCGCCTGGGCCGGCTCGCGGCCGCCGGTGAGGTGCCGGAAGGCCGTGATCACCGCGGCCGCGGCGGTCGAGTTGGCTCCGGAGGGATCGACGAGCACCCCCACGCGCAGCGGGCCAAAAAAGGTCTTTCGCACCCGCTCCGCCACGGCCTCGGCCGCAGCCACGTCGGAGCCGCCCACGAAGATCGCGGTCGAAGCCAGGTCGCTGCCGCCGCGGGTGAACATCGCCCCGTGGACGAGCGACTCGACCTGATCGGGCGCGACGCTGGCGTGCCGGAGGAGCACGTCGGCGCCGGCATCGACCGCCACGACGGCGTCGAACGTACTGGGCTGCGGGTCGCAGTCGAGCTGGATCAGGATGCGGGCTGGCACGGGATCTCCAAACTGGTGGCGGGCAACGAGGGGGCGGGACGGCCCAACGACCCACCGTCCCCGGGCTCGCGGCCGGGGTTTCTATGGGTTTGCACCCAGTCAGGGATGGCCCCCGCCGCCGTGCAAACTAGAACCCGCGGAACGGATGCGCCGCCTTGTCCTTGCCGGCGATCATCTCGTCGGCGGTCGGCTTGCCGTGCATCGCATTGGCGATCGCGTCCATCGTGGCCTGGTAGTTGTATTCGTAGATCTTCTTGTCGTCGGCCGCCTCCCAGTGGATGAACACGCCGCAGACGATCACCAGGTTCTCGCAGTCGCTCTTGGGGATCACGCCCGCTGCCACGCTGTCGGCCACGGCCTTGGCCACGGCCGCCTGGGCGGGGCCGAACATCTGCACGGCCTGCTTGGCTCCCTTGATGGTGACCTTGGTGATCATCACCGTGGCCGGCTTGACCGCGAGGTTGGGGGTGAGCACCGCCAGCAGGTTGGAGTGTCCTTCGCTCTGCCGGGCCAGAGCGTTGGCGAAGGCGACGCCGACCGGGCCGTCCTTGCTGCCGATCAGGAGATCAATGTGGGCAATCTCGTTGCCGTCGCCGACCAGGGCCTCTCCGATGAACATCGACATCTCTGATTTCCTCGCGGTGCAAATGAGTTCCGAAGACCAAATTCCCGGAATCTGTGCGGGCAGGATACCATCTTTGCCGGTCTTCACAATCAGGCTGGTTTCGTGAGCCGCATGTCCCGGATCCCGGGCCGGATGCCGCGGGATGAGCCAAGGGAGAGAGGCCGCACACGAGAGCCACCACAAGAGCCGCGCGCAGAGCCTGCATGACCGCTTCGTCCAGCGGGCTGTCGTTGGTGGTGGCGGGGGCCAGCGTGCGGGCCTTCGCCGCCTCGGCCACCCGGGCCGGCTGCCGCGTCCATGCGGCCGACCTGTTCGGCGACATGGACCTCCGGAAAGTGGCCCGGGAGGTGGTCGCGATCAGTCCCTATCCCGCCGGCCTGCCGGCGGCGATCGCCGGCTGGCCAGCGGCGCCGCTGGTCTACACAGGCGCGCTTGAAAACCATCCCGATCTCCTCGCCGCGGTGGCCAGCCGGCGGCCCCTGGCCGGCTGCTCTGCCGCGTGCGTGCGGCGGGTGCGGGATCCCGACCTGCTCGGACCGGCCGTGCGGGATGCCGGCCTCGGGTTTCCGGAGACCCGCCGCGATCCGCGCGGGCTTGCCACCGACGGCAGCTGGCTCGTCAAGCCGCTGGCCTCGGCAGGGGGCCGCGGCATCCGCCGCTGGCAGGAGGGCGGCGAGTTGCAGCCGAAGTCAGCCGACGTCATCTGGCAGCGGCTGGTCGCGGGTCGGAGCTGGTCGGCGGGCTACCTGCTGACCGGCGGTACCGCCAGGCTCGTGGCCGTGAGCCGGCAGCTCGTCGGCCGCCGCTGGTGCCGGGCCGGACCGTTTGCCTACTGCGGTTCGCTGGCGACCGATCCTGCCACCGAGGGGAAGCCGGTCCTCGAGCAGTTCGCGCGGCTGGGCGACGTGCTCGGCGGTGAGTTTGGCCTCCGCGGCCTCGTCGGGGTCGATCTCGTGATTGACCAACAGCGGCGGGTCCACGTGATCGAGGGCAATCCGCGGCCGACCGCCTCGCTCGAGCTCGTCGAGCGGGCCACCGGGCTGTCACTGGCCGGCGTGCACCTCGCGGCCTTTGGTTTCAGGCCGCCACTGGCCGAGCCGCGGCCGTGGCGGGGCACGTGGGGCAAGGCCGTGCTCTTTGCCGGCCGGCCGCTCGGCTGCGACGAGGCGGTCGTGGCCGCGCTGCTGGCCGAGCGGCCGGGGGGAGCCGAGCCGGACGACTGGCCGATCGTCGCCGACATTCCCGTGGCCGGACAGACGATCCCCGCGGGGGGGCCGGTCTGCACGGTCTTCGCGAGCGGCGCGACGCCGTCGGTCGCCCTTCGCCGGCTGCGTCGCCGGCTCACGACCCTCGCGGCCCGGCTCGGCGTGTAGGTCCGTCACGCCGTGACAGACAACTCGGCGTCGGCCGCGGCTATCCGAAGCCGCCGGCCCACTCCACGATCAAGAGGAGCAGCGACACACCCACCACGATCATCATCAGATTGCGGCGGAACCGCCGCGTCCGCCGCTCCTCGGG
>CAYRNG010000007.1:0-12932 GCA_964425395.1 uncultured Candidatus Kuenenia sp.
CGGCACGGGCCTACAATAAACTTCGATTCACTCCGCATCCGCTTCCGGTGACTCATGAGCCTCGTTCCCGCCGCGGCCCCCGGTCGGCCGGCCACTGCCAACTTTCCGCCCGGCCGCGGGATCCTCGTGGTGGGCCATGGCACGGCCGATTCCGTAGGCGCCGCAGAAACCCGCCGGGTGGCCGAGCAGGTGGCCGAACTGCTTCCGGGAGTGCCGGTGGCGCTCGGCTTCCTGGAGGTGATCGGGCCGTCGATCAGCGAGGCGCTGGCGGTGCTCGCGGCGGCCGGCTGCCGCGAGGTGGTGACGGCGCCGTTGCTCCTCTTCGCGGCCGGCCATGCCAAGCGGGACGTGCCCGAGGCGCTCGCGGCGGCGGCGGCGGCCGAAGGGCTCACCGTCTGCCAGGCCGACCCGTTCGGCTGCCACCCCGACCTCCTCAGCCTCTCTCGGCAGCGGCGGCAGGAGGCCCTCGCCGGGGCGGCAGCTGTGCCCCCGGAGGAGACCGTGCTCGTGATGGTGGGCCGCGGCTCGAGCGATCCGACGGCGGTGACCCAACTGGAGGAGTTCACCGCGGCCACGCTCGCCGCCGATCCGCCTCCGCGGCGGGTGCTGCTGGGGTTCGTGGCCGCGGCCCGGCCCACGCTGGCCGAGGCCCTCGCGGCGGCGGCCGACCCAGGAGATGCCGGCCTGCGTAGGATCATGGTCCAGCCCCATCTCCTGTTCCGCGGCCACGTCGAGGAGCAGGTGGCCGCGGCGGTCGCCGACGGGCGAACGCGGCATCCGGGCCTGGAGTGGATGCAGGTGCCGCGGCTGGGCCCCGATCGGCTCGTGGCTCGGGCGGTCGTGGATCGTGCCGCGGCCGCCGCCGCCCAGTTCAGCGCCGCTGCGGCGACAAAAAACGCCTCGCCAAACCGGCTCCCAGCCGTCACAATGAAGGACCATTGATGTTCCCGAAGGAGGCCCCCGTGACTCGCACGCCACCCACCACCGCCGTTCTGGGCCGTTCCTTCCTTCCCCCGCGGGCCGCCGGCCGCCGGTCGCGGTCCGGGCTGCTCCTGCTGGCAACGACGCTCGCTGCCTTAGGCTCGCCCGCCTGCCTGGCCGACCAGCCGCCCCGGCCGGCCGGCACGCCGGTCGCCCGGGCCACCGCCCCCCAGCCGGGCCCCAACGACCGCCACATCGCCGTGGCCGTGCGACGGCACCTGGAGCGGGAGCACTTTCTCAAGCAGCCGGTGGACGACGCCATGAGCCGCCGCTGGTTCGATTCGTTCTTCGAGTCGCTCGATCCCTTGAAGGTCTACTTCGCCCAGGGCGACATCGACGGCTTCGCCGCCAAGAAGGAGCAGCTCGACGATCTCCTCAAGCGGGGCGACGTCAGCTTCGCCTACGAGGTGATGGACCGGTTCCTCGAGCGGGTGGATCAGCGGCTGCCCCTCATCGAGCAGCTGATCTCAACTCCCCACGACTTCACCGTCGAGGAATCGATCGTGACCGATCGCAAGGCGGTCACCTGGCCAGAAAGCGACGCCGCCGCCGAGGACACCTGGCGGCGGCGGATCAAGTATGACCTGCTCGTCCAGAAGATGGAGGAGACGCCGCTGGCCGAGGCCCAAGACAAGCTCCGCCGCCGCTACCGCAGCTACGCCAAGCGGATGCACCAGATGACCGCCGACGAGCTGCTCGAGATCTATCTTTCTTCGCTGACCTCGAGCTTCGATCCGCACACCAGCTTCATGTCGCCCGGGACGCTGGAAAACTTCGAGATCGGGATGCGGCTCCAGCTCGACGGGATCGGGGCCCAGCTCAAGAGCGAAGACGGCTACACCACGATCGTCGAGCTCACGCCGGGCGGGGCCGCCGACCGCGACGGCCGGCTCAAGAGCAAGGATCGGGTCGTGGGCGTGGGCCAGGGGGGCGAAGGGGACATCGTCGACACGGTCGACATGAACCTCAACGAGGTGGTCAAGCTGATCCGCGGCAAGCGGGGTACGGTCGTCCGCCTCAAGGTGATTCCGGTCGGCGAGACCGCGCCCAAGGTCTACGACATCACCCGCGACAAGATCGAGCTCAAGGATGCCGAGGCCCGCGGCGAGATCATCGAGCACGGCCAGAAGGCCGACGGCGCCCCCTACCGGATCGGGGTCATCAATCTGCCCAGTTTCTACATGGACATGGCGGGGGCCCAGCAGGGGCAGGCTAACTTCAAGAGCAGCACCCGCGACACCAAGAAGCTGCTCGACGACTTCCGGGACAAGGGGGTGGACTGCGTGGTCCTCGACCTGCGGAACAACGGCGGCGGCTCGCTGCCCGAGGCGATCAAGCTCACCGGGCTGTTCATCGACCGCGGTTCGGTCGTGCAGATCAAGGACGCCGACCAGCAGGTCCGGTCCTACGACGACGTCGATCCGGGCGTTTCCTGGGACGGCCCGCTGGTGGTCCTGACCAACAAGTTCAGCGCCAGCGCCAGCGAGATCCTGGCCGGTGCCATCCAAGACTACCGCCGCGGCCTGATCGTGGGCGACGACGCCACCCACGGCAAAGGGACGGTGCAGAGCCTGCTCGACCTCGGCCGGCAGCTGTTCCAGCGGTTCGACAACGCCCCCTCGCTGGGGGCGATCAAGATCACGATGCAGCAGTTCTACCGCCCCAGCGGCGCGAGCACGCAGCTCGAGGGGGTCAAGAGCGATGTCATCCTGCCGAGCATCACGACCCACCTGCCGGTCGGCGAGGGGGATCTCGACCATGCGATCGCCTTCGACCGCGTGCCCCCCTCCCGCTACCAGCCGGAGGGCCGGGTGAGCCAGCGGGTGGTGGAACTGCTCCGCCAGCGGTCGGCCGAGCGGGTGGCGGCCGACGAGAAGTTTGTCGAGCTGGCCGACCAGATCACCCGCTACAACCGCCGCAAGGAAGACAAGTCGATCTCGCTGGTCGAGGCCGAGTTCGCCCGTCAGTGGAACGAGGGCAAGGCGGCCGAGAAGGAGGAGGAGAAGCGGCTCGAGGAGTCGGAGTTCTCGAAGCGTCCGGTCGTGAAGCGCGACTTCTACTTCGACGAGGCGATGAACGTCACGATCGACTACCTGCGGACCCTGTCGGGGGTCGGCGACCTGGCCGAGGCTGCCCAGGCGGCCCCGGCGGCTGTTGCCCCGTAGCGGCGGGATGACCCTGCGGGCAGGCAGAGCCTGTCCATCCCGCCGGCCAGTTGGCGACGCGTTTCCGGTGCCGCCGTTTCCGGTTGGCAAATTCGCGCTGTCCGACGGGTAATAAACCCGCGGCTACGTAGGTCAGCTCGCGGCCACGAGGGCGGGCAGGGCGGCCAGAGCGTCAGGGTAGGCCAGCCGGAGGCCGAGGTCGGCGAGCATTGCCGCCGGATCGACCCGCTTGTCGCCGCCCCGGCTCCGCGGGGCCGCGAGATCCCAGGCGGGGGGCGGGCCGCCGGCCAGTTCGGCCAGCCGGCCATACCAGTCCCGGCGGCGGACCGGCCGCCCATCGGAGACGACATACAGCCCGCGGGGAGCGGCCGCGTCGGCGACCGCCTCGACGACCGCCGCCGCGTCGTCGAGGTGGACGAGGTTCAGCCAGCTGTCGGGATCGGCCGCGATCGGCCGGCCGGCCTTGAGGTCGGCCAGACGCGGCAGCCGGCCGGGGCCGTAGAGCCCCGCGAACCGGAGGGCCGTGCCGGGGCCGGCGGGATGGCCGGCCAGCAGCTGCTCCGCCTCCACGAGGATCCGGCCAGCCTCGCGGCTCGGCGCCGTGGGCGTGGCCTCCGTCACGACGCCCCCCTGCTCGTCCCCCCAGACGCCCGTGGAGCTGGCGAACACGACCCGCGAAGACGGCCCGGCGGCAGCGAGGGCGTCGAGCAGCCGCCCCAGACCGGCGACGTGCACGTCGTGGTAGCTGGCGGTGCCGCTGCGGTCGAAGCCCACGCTCCAGAGCACGGTGGCGGGCCGGCCGATCGCGGCCAGCAGCTCGGCCCAGCCGGGATCGGCCGCGCTTACGTCGAGGACGGCCGGCTCGAGGCCCGCGGCCGCGAGCGCTTCACCGCGGGCCGGCGAGCGGGTGATGCCGACCACCCGGTCGCCCCGAGCGAGCCAGCGGCGGGCGACGCGGAGGCCGAGCTCGCCGCAGCCCACGATCAGCCGCAGCGGCCCCGCGGCCGGGTCGCCTGTCGTCGCGGCAGCGGGTTGGGGTGCAGGGGAAACAGGAGCCGGATCATGATCCGCCGCCATCCAGCCCTGGAGCACGAGCTGGGCGGCGATGGCGTCGCTGCGGCGCTTCTTTTGGCCGCGGGAGAGGCCCACGCCGGCCAGGAGGCCCGCCGCCTCGTGGGAGGTGTAGCGTTCGTCCTGGAAGACCACCGGCAGGCCGGTGGCCCGGCCCAGCCAGCCGCCGAAACGCTCCGCCTCGCGGGCCATCCCGCTCGAGCTGCCATCGGTATGCAGCGGCAGGCCGACCACGAAGCCGACGAGATCCTCGCGGCGAGCGAGCCCCTGAAAGAAGGCGGCGTCGGCGGCCTGGTCGCCACTCGTCTCGTGGACGCAGAGCGGGCTGGCGATGATCCGCTCGGCGTCGCAGATGGCCACGCCGATCCGCTTACGGCCGTAGTCGATGCCCGCCACCCGGCCCCGGGGCAGGCGAGCCGGCCCCGCCGGCAGACTCATGGGGAAGCCTCGCCGGCCGGGCTGGCGAGCACCGGCTCCTCGGCCGGAGCGTCGGCGAAGGAGCCATGCTCGAGGAACGAAACGGTGGCCCGCTGGACCGCGGGATCCTTCATCATCGCCACGTGGTGCACCGGCAGAAGCAGGAAGTCGCGGGCTCCCTCCAGCCGGGTCTCGTCCACGCAGACGATCGCGTCGTCGTCGCCGGCGAGCAGGCGGCTATAGCCGATGTCGTCGCCCCGGCCGCCGGCCACGATCCCGAACTCGCACGGAGGCACGGCCAGCCGCGGGGCGACCCGCTGCCAGTCGAGCACCAGCTCGCGGGTCGAGCCCTCCAGGTGGCCGGCCACGCCCCAGATCCCGGAGGCCATCCGGGCAAGGCGGGAGCCCTGATTGGGCGGCCCAAGCATCACCATCCGCCTCACCCGGTCGAGGTCGGCCGCGGCCGCCAGGGCCATCCAGCGGCGGACCACAAGGTTGCCAAGGCTGTGCCCCACGAAGCTCACCGTGGCCGTGGCGGGCAGGCCGGCCACGACCTGCCCGAGGGCCCGGCCGTGGTCGTCGAGGTTGGCCTTGACGCTAGCGTAGCCGAAGGAGATCACCGTCGCGTCGACCGTGGTCCGGAGGTGATCGGCCAAGGGCCGCATCGAGCTGCGGCTCTCGCCGAGGCCGTGGAGCAGGATCACCGTCGGGCCCGTGTGGGCCGGGATCGTGCCGTCGGCCTCGAGGGCGGCGAAGGCTCGGCGGCATTCGGCCTCGCTGCTCTCGCACACCGTGGCGTCGGCGGGATCGAGGATCCGGTGGCGGCCGTCGCCGGCATGTCGCTGCAGCCGCCAGTCGTGGCGGACGGCCAGGTCGGTCCAGGCGAGCGCCTCCCGAGAGCGGCGGAAAGACTCGAGCCAGCCCGAGTCGCGGGGGACGGCGGTGTCGGTGGCGGCCACGCCCTCGGCACAGGCGGCCAGGCCGGGCAGGAGCACGCCCAGCAGGAGGGCGAGCGGAAGCTGCCCCTGCCAGGCCCGCTTCCCGGACATGAGTCTCCTCATAGAAACGCTTCCCAGCCGCGGCTTTCGAGTTCGGCCACCACTTGTTTCACTTCTTCCTCGCGGGCCCGGTCGGCCACGAGGGTGGCGTCGGGCGTGTGCACCACCAGCATATTCTCGAGCCCCAACGTGACCACGAGGTGATCGCCATCGGTATGGACGATCGTGCCCCGCGAGCCGAGATCGAGCTGCCGGCCGACGAAGGTGTTGCCCTGCTCGTCGCCGCCCCGCTGGCGGGCCACGGCCGACCAGCCCCCGAGGTCATCCCAGCCGAAGGGGGCCTCGATCACGGCCACGTCGCGGGCCTCTTCGAGGACGGCGTAGTCGATCGAGATCCCCTTGATGGCCGCGAACTCGCGGGTGAAGACGGCCTCCCGCTCGGGGGTGTCCCAGGCGGCGGCGATCCGTTCCAGGTGGGCCAGGCAGTCGGGCTGCCGCTCGGCCAGGGCCGCCAGGATCGTGGCCGCCTTCCAGACGAAGATCCCGGCGTTCCAGAGGTAGGTGCCGGCCGCCAGGTATTCGGCCGCCACGGCCGCCGGCGGCTTCTCGCGGAAGCTGGCCACCGCATGGGCGGGAGCCTCGCCGGGGCCCACGGCCAGGGGCTCCCCCTGCTGGATGTAGCCGAAGCTCTCGGCCGGGTAGGTGGGCCGGACCCCGAAGGTCACCAGTCGGCCGGGCGACGCGGCCACCAGCCCCTCGGCCTGGCGGATGGCGGCCCGGAAGGTCTCGGCCGGCTGAATCACGTGGTCGGAGGGCATCACCGCCATGATGGCGTCGGGGTCGGCCCGGGAGACCAGGAGTGCCGCGAGCCCAATGCAGGGGGCGGTGTCCCGCTTGCAGGGCTCGCCCACGAGGGCCGCCGCGGGCAGGGCGGGAGCCTGGCGGCGGGCCGCGTCGAGGAGCCGGGCGGCGGTGACGATCATCGTCCGCTCCGGCGGCACGAGCCCCTCCAGCCGGGCGACCGTGTCTTCGAGGAGCGTCCGGCTGCCGGCCAGCGGCAGGAGTTGCTTGGGGAGGGCCGCCCGGCTGGCCGGCCAGAAGCGGGTGCCCGACCCGCCCGCCATCACGATCGCATGCAGCATTGCAGTTCCTTTTTCGGGGTCAGCGGTGTTTCTCGTGGGGTGATAGGCCGCCGGGGTTGCCCGTGCCATCTCGCCGGACGCTCGCTATGGGCATCCTGCCCTTCGCTCGCTCGATGGAAACCGTCCTTCGCCATCCTGGCTCCGGACGCTTTCCAACGCCGGCTCGATTGGCACGGGCAACCCCTCCAATCAATGGAATTCTCGGCTTCGAAAACGTGCTCGTCGAACAGTTCATGTCAGCGTGCAGCCGTCAGCCGCGGACCCAGCGATAGAAGAGGAGGCAGAGCAGGGGGAAGCCCACGAAGATCACTCCGTAGGTGAACAGCGTCGTCCAGAGGTGGCGGGGCCAGCGGGCCATGGGGGATCGCGAGTCTGGGGCTTGGGTCAGTCGGCCGGCCGCGTCAGATGGGCGACCACGTCGACCGGGATTTCGAGCGGCTCCTCGGCCGGCTCCGAGAGGCGGCACTCCACCCGCACGCCCCAGGGCACCACCTCTGCCGCTGTCACGAGCGCCTCGACGCCGTCGTAGTCGGTCGTCACCGCGACGGCGGGAAGGGCGGCAAATGGGGGGCAGAAGCCGAGGTGGGCGTGGCCCGACCGGCTGCCGGCCGATAGCGAGACAATCACCCGGCCCACCAGGTGGTCTTCGCCCGCTGCCGTCTCGAACCGCTCGAGCCGCTGCCGCAACCCGGCCGCCGGAGCAGCGTTCAGGAGCGGCGCAAACGCCTCGGGGGCGGTCACGTGGGCCACAGGAGCCGGCAGCTCTTCGGCCCAGGGCCCGCCGCTCCCCGGGCGGCTCGGTGGGAGCGGACGGCGGGGGGCGGCCTCAGGCCGGTGCCAGGCCAGGGGTCGGGACCGCGATCCGGCCCGCGGCGGGGGCAGGACCGCCACGATCGCCGCCAGGGCGACCGCGGCCAGGCTCGCGCCTCCAGCCACGCCAGTCTCGCCGCCGGCAACCAGGGTGAAGAGCCCGAGGACCAGCCCGGCGCGGGGCAGCAGGCCCGTCCAGCGGCTGACCGCTCCCCAGCGGATCGCCGCATCGGCTGCCGCGATCACCGCGATGCCCGCGGCCGTCACCAGCCAGCTCGTGGCGGGGCCGGGCAGGGTCTGAAAGCCGCCCGCCAGTCGGCGGACGAAGAGCGTGGCCGCTCCGGCGGATACGGCGATCGCCGCGGCCAGGGCCGCGGCTCCGACGAGGGCCGGCAGCGGGTCGGCCAGGGCACCCGCCGGCCGGGGCAGAGCTGCCGCGCCGCCGTGCCGCTGGAAAAACGCTGCCATGCCCGCCTCAGGCCGCCGCGCCGGCACCGGCCGCCTCGGCCAGGGCGGCGGCCTTGTCGGTCTTCTCCCAGGCAAACTCCTCGCGGCCGAAGTGGCCGCCGGCCGCCGTGCGGCGGAACATCGGCCGCCGCAGGTCGAGGTATTCGATGATCCCGCGGGGCGTGAGCGGGAAGGTCTCACGGACCAGCTCGCAGAGCCGCTCGTCGTCCACCTTCCCGGTACCCTCGGTATCGACATGCACGCTGACCGGCTCGCTGACGCCGATCGCATAGGCCAGCTGCACCTCGCAGCGGTCGGCCAGGCCGGCGGCCACGATGTTCTTGGCGACATGGCGGGCCATGTAGGCCGCCGAGCGATCGACCTTGGTGGGATCCTTGCCCGAGAAGGCCCCGCCCCCGTGGCGGCCCCAGCCGCCGTAGGTATCGACGATGATCTTCCGGCCGGTGAGGCCGCAGTCGCCATGGGGGCCGCCCACCACGAACCGGCCGGTGGGGTTGATGTGGTAGGTGATGTTGCTCGTGTCGAGGTCGGTGGGGAGGAGCGGC
Source organism: uncultured Candidatus Kuenenia sp. (assembly GCA_964425395.1). Taxonomy (GTDB): domain Bacteria; phylum Planctomycetota; class Planctomycetia; order Pirellulales; family UBA1268; genus QWPN01. The sequence goes on from CAYRNG010000007.1 coordinate 8,598, forward strand.
TTGACGACCTTCTCGATGACGAACTTCTTGATCTCGTCGTTCTCGACGTGGGGAGCATGCTGGGTGGAGACGACGATCGTGTCGATCCGGACCGGCTTGTTGCCCTCGTACTCGACGGTGACCTGGCTCTTGGAGTCGGGCCGCAGCCAGTCCACCTCCCCCGTGCGGCGGGCGGCGGTGAGCCGGTCGAGGATCCGGTGGGAGAGCGAGATCGGCAGCGGCATCAGCTCGGGCGTGTCGTTGCAGGCGTAGCCGAACATCAGCCCCTGGTCGCCGGCCCCCACGTCCTTGCCGGCCGATGCGTTCTCATCGACGCCGCGGGCGATGTCGACGCTCTGCTTGCCGACCGCCACGATCACCGAGCAGGTATCGGCGGCGATGCCCATCTCGGCCTCGGTGTAGCCGGCCTCGCGGATCACGTCGCGGACCACCTGCTGGTAGTCGATCGTGCCGCGGGAGGTGATCTCGCCGGCGATCACGGCCAGGCCGGTGGTGACCATCGTCTCGCAGGCCACGCGGCTGTTCGGATCCTGGGCCAGGTAGGCGTCGAGCACGCCGTCGGAGATCTGGTCGGCCAGCTTGTCGGGATGGCCCATGGAGACGGATTCGCTGGTGAACAGATACTTGCCTTGTGCCACGGCTGGAGCCTCGTGCTGGTGGGGAGGGAGCGGCCGCGAACGACGGCCTGCGGAAGCCGGGATTATGCGGGATGCCGGGCCCGCTCGGCAACCGCCAGCTGCTCGAGCACGACCCGGGCGGTGGCGGCGGTACCCCCGCGGTGCGCCGCCACGAGGGCCGCGGCCCGGCCGCCGAGGGCGGCGGCCCAGGCGGGGTCGGTCAGGCAGCGGCCCACGAAGGCCGTCAGGGCCGGGCCGTCGGCCACCACCTCTGCCGCCTCGGCCGCCAGGAGCCGGGCCACCTCGGCCTGAAAGTTGCGGGTATGGGGGCCGAAGGCGACCGCCGCCCCGTAGGCCGCCGGCTCGAGCATGTTCTGCCCCCCGCGGCCGCCGTCGAGGCTGCCCCCCACGAAGGCGATCTTGGCCGTGCCCCACCACCAGCCGAGCTCACCGGTTGTGTCCACGAGCAGGACTCGGGCGGCGGGATCGAGGCCGGCGGCGAGTCGGCTGCGGGCCTGCCAGCGGACGCCGAACGAGTCGAGCACCGCGGCCACCTCCCCGGCCCGCTCGACGTGCCGGGGCACGAGCACCAGCCGAAGGGCGGGGTGGGCCTCCCGCAGGGCAAGGAAGGCTTCGGCCGCCAGCTGCTCCTCGGGGGCCTGGGTGCTGCCGGCCAGGAAGACGACGTCGCTCGCCGTGAAGCCTGCCAGCTCGGCCAGCTGCCGGACCTCGGGGGCGGCCCGGTCGCCCCGGACTCCGTCGAACTTGAGTGACCCCGTCACGCGGACATCGCGGGCCCCGAGCGACTCGAACCGGGCGGCGTCTTCGGGCGAGCGGCTGCTGACCACCGCGACCTGGCCGAGCATCCGCCGGACCAGCGGCCGGATCTTGGAATAGCCACGCAGGCTCCGCTCGCTGAGGCGGGCGTTGGCGACGATCACCGGGATGCCCCGCCCCGCGGCGGCGGCGAGCAGATTGGGCCAGAGCTCGAGCTCGCCGAGCACGATCGCGGCCGGCCGGATCCGGTCGAGCACCCGGCCCACGGCCCAGCTGAAGTCGAGCGGGCAGGGGAAGGCCCGCGCGGGCCCGAACCGCCTGGCCGCCACCTCCAGGCCCGTCGTCGTCGAGCTCGAGATCAGGCACTCGAGCGAGAGCCCCGCGGCGGCGGCCTGGCGGTCGAGCTCGTCGGCCAACGTCGCCAGGAGCTGCACCTCCCCGACACTCACCCCGTGCAGCCAGATCCGCTCCCGGCCCGGCTCCGGCGGCGGGATATCCACGCTCCCGGTGAACCGCCGCCCCGGTGCCGCCACCGGCCGGCCTCCCGAGAGCTTCCGCCAGGCCACCCACGGGAGGGCGACGAGGGCGACCAGCAGGTAGGCGACGTCCAGGAGCATCCGGCTCAGTGTAGGGTCAGCCCGACCGGCCGCGCACGGAGCGGCGGGATGACCCTGCGGGCAGGCAAAGCCTGTGTATCCCGCCGGCCAGTTGACGACGCGTTTCCGGTGCCGCGATTTCCGGTGGGCAACGCCGCGCTGCCCGCAGGGTCAACCCGCGGCTACGTTTTGCCGACCCGCGGCGACGTCCCTCACCCGGCTGCCACGCCGCTCGACTTGCCGCAGCAGTTCTTGAACTTCCGGCCGCTGCCGCAGGGGCAGGGGTCGTTGCGGCCGACCTTCTGGGCGAGGTTGCGGATCGGCTCGGGGCGGGCCGGCTCGGAGCGATGGTCGTCGATGGGGGAGCCCTCCTGGGCGGCGAGGGCCGCGGGGCTGGCCGCCTCGGCATGCACGGCCGCCGTCTCGTGCCAGGTGCTCCGGAGGGCGCTTTCCTCGACCTGCTCGATCCGGTAGACGACGTCCACCACCCGCTCGCCGATCCCCTTCCACATCAGGTCGAAGGTCCGCATCCCCTCCCGCTTGTACTCCACCTTGGGGTCGACCTGGGCGTAGCCCCGCAGGCCGACGCTGCTGCGGAGGTGATCCATCGCCAGGAGGTGGTCCTTCCAGGCGTTGTCCAGGATCTGGAGGAGCACGGCCCGCTCCATCCGCTTCATCTCGTCCCGCGGTTCGTCCCCCCGCTGCTGCCGCCGCCGGCTGGCGGCCACCAGCACCTGGCGGAGCTCGTCGAGGTCGCCCGTAGCGAGGTCGGCCTCGGCGAGGTCGGGATCGAACCGCTCCCGGGCCCAGGCCAGGAGGGCCTCCCGGTCGAGCCGCCGGGAGCCGTCGGGCTGCCGGCCGGAGAAGTGGGCCAGGCCGACAAGCACCGGATATTCGACGTCCCGCTGGGCGTAGGCGGCCCGGGCCTTCTCGCGGACGAGCTCGCCGAAGGCGGCCGCGTCGAGCCCGCCGGTCTTGAGCCGGGCCAGCTCCGCCTCCTCGATCGGCATCCCAAACCGCCACTCCGTCCAGCCGCAGGCGGTCCGCAGGCCGAAGTCGGGGTCGAGGAACCGGCGGCCCTCGGCCAGGTCGATCCGGTGGAGCGCCTCGCGGGCCCGCTCCCGGAGAAACTCGACCACGTCGTTGCGGCCGGCCCGCTTCAGGTCGCGGTCGTTGACTGACAGCTTCCAGCGGGCGTTGGCGAACGAGGCCAGCGCTCCCCAGTTCCACTCGCTCTCCTCCTCGCCGAGCGGAAGGTTTTCCTCGACCGCCTCGAAGATCTGCGTCTCCGACTGCTTGACCGCCTCGTCCACCGCCAGCCGGTCCGCCTCGTCGGCCGTCATGCCCCGGAAGTCACGGGCGTCGAGCTCGCAGGAGAGCTGGCCGGCGGCCCAGGCAGCGTAGGTCTGGGGGCCGTAGTCCTTGTCGAGGAAGGAGCCGATGTTGTCGGCGATCTGGGCGTCGACCATCTCCAGGATCATCTCCCGGCAGTCGGCGTCGCCGTCGCTGAAGTCGAGGATCCGCTGCCGGAAGCCGTAGACCCGCTTCCGCTGCTCGTCCATCACCTCGTCGTATTCGAGGAGGTTCTTGCGGATCTCGAAGTTTCGCTCCTCGACCTTCTTCTGAGCGGCCTCGACCCGGCGGGTGACCATCCGGCTCTCGATCGCCTCGCCATCCTTCATCCCCAGCCGGGTGAGCACGTTCTTGACCCACTCGCCGGCGAAGATCCGCATCAGGTCGTCTTCCAGCGAGAGGAAGAACCGGCTGCTCCCCGGATCTCCCTGCCGGCCGCAGCGGCCCCGGAGCTGGAGGTCGATCCGCCGCGACTCGTGCCGCTCCGTGCCGATGATCTGCAGGCCCCCCAGGTCGCGGACCTTGGCTCCCTGGGCCTTCATGTCTTCCCGGGCGGAGATCTCGGCGATGAGCGCTTCCCACTCCTGGCGGGGAACGTCGAGCCGGGTGGGGTAGGTGTCCTGAAGCTTGGCCCAGGCGAGGGTTTCGGGATTGCCCCCCAGGATGATGTCGGTGCCGCGGCCGGCCATGTTGGTGGCGATCGTGACGGCCCCGGGGCGGCCGGCCTGGGCGATGATCTCGGCCTCCCGCTTGTGCTGCTTGGCGTTCAGGACGGCGTGGTCCACGCCCCGCTTCTCGAGCAGGGCCGAGAGCCGCTCGCTCTTCTCGATCGAGACGGTGCCCACCAGCACAGGCAGACCCCGCCGCTGGATCTCCCGGATCTTGGCCCGGGGGATCGTTTCGGAGTCTTTCTGCCCCTTGTCCTCGAAGACGACCTCGGCCTCGCTCTCCGAGACGATCCGGCCCATCCGCCAGGAGCCGTCGGCCAGGGC
>CAYRNG010000008.1:0-14457 GCA_964425395.1 uncultured Candidatus Kuenenia sp.
CCTAGTCTGCGGTCCGACCGGTGAGCAGGTCGAAGGCGGCGATCGAGGGGATCAGGAGGGCCAGAGTGGCGAAGCCGTAGGCGGCGGCCACCACCAGGAAGACCTGCAGCGTGCTGCCCTGCAGGAAGCCGGTGATGGCCACGAAGGTGAGGGCCGGCAGGAGGGCCGAGGCCCAGCCGACGGCGGGCGACGGGTTGCGGGCCGAGAGGGCGGCGTAGAGGCCCACGCCTCCTCCCACGATGGCCGCCAGGAAGGGGGCCAGCTGGAGCTCGAAGCTGCCGCCGAAGGCCACCATGATCCGCATCGCCGTGGCCACGCCGAGCGACAGGAAGGCCACGATCCCCAGGGTCACGGCGATCGCCCGCCGCGAGAGGCCGTGGGAGAGCCCCGCGTAGACGCCAAGCACGGTCACGAAGCAGGTGAGCACCGCCAGACCGGTCGCGAGGTAGGTCGCTTCCTCCGCTGAGGCCAGTCCCAGCGGCACGAGCCCCAGGCAGACCACGAGCGGCAGGATCACGAGCTCCCGAGCCGCGGCGATCACCCCCAGGAGCTTGCCCCACACGAATTCGCCCGGCTCGAGATCGCTCACCAAGAGCAGGTCGAGGGTGCCGCGGTCGCGTTCGACGGTGATGCTCGTCACGGCCATGGCCGCCACGGCCAGGAGGCTCGCCAGCAGCATGGGCACGACCGCCGCGGCCACTGCGAATCGGTCGGGCCGGGGGGCCCGGCTCTCGGCCACCAGGCCGGCGACGGCGGCCGCGAACAGCACCACCCAGGCCAGCCGCACCACGATCAAGGCCCGCCCCTGGGCCCGCGTGCAGATCTCCCGCCAGAGGACCGGGTTGGCCCAGACTTCCCGGCGGCGGTCGCGGCGGCCGACGGCTCCGGCCGCTGCCGGACGGCGGAACTCGGCGGCCGTGTTCCAGCGGCGGACAAGCGCCACTGCCAGCCCGCTCGAGGCGGCGGCCAGGCCAGCGGCGACGGCCAGGAATCCGCCCAGGCTCCGGCCCCCGGCCGGCGTGAGGGCGTCGAAGGCCGCCCGCACGGGCGAGACGACCGCCGCCGCCGCCGGGCCGGCCGTGGCCGCCATGCCCTCGCCCACGGCCGACCAGCCGACCAGGGCGAAGGCCGTGATCGCCAGTGCCTGAAAGGTGGTGTCCCGCCAGAAGGCGGCCATGGTGGCGATGGCGGCCGCGGCGCCGGCGGCCGCGGCCGTGACCAGAAACAGCCGCCCCAGCTGCTCAGGCCCGACGCCGCCGAACAGCGACGCGATCACGAACATCGGGGCGGCCGCCACGAGGAGCAGGCCCACTCGGAGGAGGCTGCCGGCCAGCTTGCCGAGCACCAGTTGGGCGTCGCCGAGCCGGCTGACGAGCAAGAGCTCGAGCGTGCGGCGGTCTTTCTCGATGCCCACCGCCAGCACGGCCACCAGGGCCGCCGCGAGCACCGCCAGTACCAGTTGAAGCGGGGCCAGAATCCGCAACAGCGTGGCCCCGAACCGGGCCGTGTCGCCGCCGGTCACGAGGGTCTGGGGGCCGGTCACGACCAGCCAGCAGGTGCCGATGATCCCCAGCAGGGTGGCGGCCGCCAGGCCGCGGGCCACGTAGAGACCCCTGGTGCGGGGAACGACCATCATCTCCCGCTCACAAACGGCTCCCAAGATCATCGCGGCGGCTCTGCGTGGCGGGGTGGTGGAAACCTGTTTTCCTGACCGCTAGAGTAACGGGCTGAGGTCGTCTGGGCACCCCGATCCTTTTTGAGGAGAGTCTTTCGCCATGTCGTTTCGTTCCGCAGGCCGCGGCGTCGGCCGGTTCGTGCTCGTCGGGATCGCGGCCCTGGTGGCCCTGGCCAGTGGTTCGGCCGCCCAGGCCCAGGTGACCGCCAAGACGCTCATCGGCAAGGCGGTCTCCGATGACAGCCAATACAAGGAGATCGGCAATGCCATCGAGCGGTTCAGCAACCGCGACATCGACGGCTGCCGGGCGATCTTCGAGCGGGCCCGCAACAACAACCCCAAGCTCGCCCCTCCGGGCGTGATGATGGCGATGCTCTGGCTGAGCGTGAACCAGCTCGGCCCGGCCCGAGCGGAGCTCGAGCAGACGGCGGTCAAGTTTGCCGGCGACCCCGAGCCCTATCTGATGCTCGCCGACCTCGCCTTCCAGGATCGGCGGGTCACCGATTCGGCGGTGCTCTTCGACAAGGCCACCGAGCTCACCGCGGCCTTCAATGAGAATCCCAAGCGGAAGCGGGATTTTGAGATCCGCTGCCACGCCGGCAACGCGGCGGTGGCCGAGGCCCGCGGCCAGTGGGACTCCGCCCAGAAGCACCTCGACGCCTGGCTCGGGCTCGACCCCGACAACGCCGGGGCCCACTTCCGGCTAGGCAGCGTGTTCTTCCGGCTCGGCAAGGAGAAGGAAGCACTCGAGCAGTTCAAGGAGGCCCGCAAGATCGACGCCAAGGCGATGCTCCCGGAACTGGCCCTGGCCCGGCTCTACGACGAGGATCGCAAGCGGGATGTGGCCAAGAAGTGGATTGAGTCGGCCCTCAAGGCGGCGCCCCAGGATCCGCAGGTGCTCCTGGCTTCGGCCCAGTGGTATCTCGGCCAGAACGATCTCAAGATGGCCCAGGCGATCACCGAGCGGGTGCTGACACTCGACGGCAAGAGCCTCGACGGCAAGATCGTCCGCGGGGTGATCGCCCGGGTGGCCCGCGACTATCCGACGGCCGAGAAGTTTTTCAACGAGGCCCACATCCAGTCGCCGGGCAATTTCCCGGCCAGCAATTCGCTGGCTCTGGTGCTGATCGAGTCGGATGACAAGGAGTCGCAGCAGCGGGCCGTGGAGATGGCCGAGGCCAACGTGGCCCGCTATCGGGAGAATTCTCCTCAGCAGGTCAACGCCCTGACCACGCTGGCCTGGGTCTACTACAAGCAGGGCCGCCGCGAGGATGCCGAGAAGATCCTCGACCAGATCGCCCGCAACAACGCGCTGACCAGCGACGGGGCTTACTACGTCTCGAAGCTGCTCGCCGACCGGGGCGAGAAGGATCGGGCCCGGACGATCCTCGAGGAGGTGCTCACCAACGAGGCGGTGTTTGCCACCCGCCCCGATGCGGTGGACCTGCTGGCCAAGCTCAAGGAGAAGAAGTAGGCGGCGGGGCCGGCGGCAGCGGTGCCGAGGGCGGCATGGCTCGGATCGTGATGCCCCGCGGGGTGCCGCTTGGGCCGACGGGCACCGCTGCGGCCGGGCCCAGTCGGGCGGCCCGGCGGCGGGCTCGGAGGCGGTCGCTCCGCAACGGGATCCCGGGATAGGCTTCGACGGGCACTTCGAGGCTCGGCAGTCCGATCCGGCTGCCGTCGCCGAAGAAGGTGAACATCTCGATCGCCCGGGCCTCGGTGGCGAAGCCGGCGGTGAGGCCGAGGACGAGGAGCAGGAGGGCCGGCCGCCGGCTGAGGCGGAGGAAGGGGGTGGTCATGGGAGCCGCCTCGGCAGGTGGGGGGAAAAGCTTCAATATGCTATCGGCTCCGGGCGGCCCGGGCGGCCAGACTTGAGAGCCGGGCTTGCCTGACCGGCATGATCGGCACCGCTTGTAGGCCCGTGCCGCCGGCACGGGCTATCTGGTAGCTCTATTCTCCACCGGTTCCGATAGCCCGTCACGGCGTGCCGGGCCTACATTCAGGTATGGACGCGTTTGGAAACCTCCACTGGCTGACCTGCGGCGGGGCTCTGGTCACCGCGGCGGCGGCGGTGGCGGGGGGCTGGCTCGCCCGGGGGAGCACGGCCGTGCCGGCGGCGGCCTGGGCGGCGCTCGCCGCCGTGGCGCTCGCCGCCGAGGCTTTCGCCGTCACAACCGGCGGACTCATGGATCCGGCCGCCCGGTCGGCTGTGCGGCTGGCGGTGGCTGCCCTGGCGGTCTGTCCCGCGATGGCACTGCTCGGAGCCAAGCGACCGCAGCACGGGGTCTGGCAATTCATCGTGGCGGCGCTTGCCTGCGTGCTCGCCCTGCCGGCGGTGTCGGCCCTGCTCGTGCGGCCCGGCAGCCTGCCGGACGTGCACATCATCGTCCGCTTTTTCCTGCCGCTGCTCGTGCTCGTGGGCTGGATGAACTTCGCCGCCACCCGGCATGGCTTGGCGGCCGCGCTCGTCGCCGCCGGTCAGCTGCTGCTGGTGGCGGGTTTCCTGCCGGGGGTGGGCCGGGGTGAGCCGCTCGGGGGGGGGATCGATGCGGCCGGGGCGGGGCTGGTCGCCGCCGGGTCAGTTCTGGCCGCGGTGCAGTCGGCCGTGTGGCCGGCCACTCGCCTGCGGCGAGAGGGGCTGGCCGCGGTGACCGACCCGCCACTGTTAGCGATTCGTGAGACGCTCGGCGCCGCCTGGACGCTGCGGATCGCCGAGCGGTTCAACGCCGTGGCAGGCGAGCGGGGCTGGCCCTGCCGGCTCACGTTTTCCGGCCTTTCCGTAGACCCTGCTGTCCGGCCCGGCGACTGGAAGGCCGACGCCGTCCGCTGCCTGCGGGCCCTCCTGCGGCGGTTCGCCACCGAGGGCTGGATCGAGCGGCATGGCGGTTTGCGGGCCGAGGCGTAGCCCCCGCTGCGGCAGGGTGGTACGATCTTGATTCCAGCGGTCCGTCCGCGTTCGCGGGCTCCTTTTTGCCACTGGACCTGTTTGGATATCTCATCCCCTTGGAGCTTCTCATGGCCGACGAGCAGACCGCCCGCCCCGAACCCGTTCAAGTGCCGGTCGATGAATCCCACATCGCCGCCACCTACGCCAACTTCTGCCGGGTGACTGGCACCCCCGAAGAGCTGATCGTCGACTTCGGCCTCAACAAGCAGGTCGGCGGCACGGCTCCCGAGACGATCCAGCTCACCCAGCGGATCATCGTCAACTTCTTCACCGCCAAGCGGCTGGCCTACGCCCTGGGCCATGCCGTCGCCCGTCACGAGCAGGCCTTCGGCACGCTCGAGACCGACGTCCAGAAGCGGGTCGTGCAGTCGCAGTCGGGCAGGGCCTGAATGCCAATGACGGCCTGGCCGGCCCCCGGGGGGCCGGCCAGGCCCGTCACCCCGAATCACGAGCGGTCGCCATGAGCATCGACGAATCGCAGGAGATCTATCGGGCTCAGGCCCAGATCTACGCGCTCGTGGACGAAGTGGCGGCGCTGGCCCGGGGCGACACCACCGAGGCCGCCTTCGCCTCGGCGATGCTCGACCGGATCCTCCAGGCGATGGAGGCCGTGGCCGGCCTCGTCTGGCTGATCGACGAATCAGGCCGGGCCGAGCCGATCTGCCATGCCGGCCTCGACGCGGTGGGGATCACGGCCTCCGACGAGGCCCAGCAGAACCATCTCAAGCTCGTCCAGTCGCTGCTCGGCAATCCCACGGGGCTGGTAGTGCCGAGCGGGGCTTCGCTCTCGGGCCCCGACGGCGGCACGCTGGCGGCCAACGAGACGCCGCTTACGCTGCTGGCCGTGCCGATCGAGCGGGGCGAGAAGCGGGCCGGCCTGATCGAGATCTTTCAGCAGCCCCAGGACCAGCGGACCGAGCAGGGCTACCTCACCTTCATCGCCAAGATGGCGGTCGTGGCCGGCGACTTCCTGCAGCGGCGGGAGATGGCTTCGATCGACGTCCAGCAGACGGCCCTCTCGCAGGTCGAGCGGTTCGCCCGGGCGGTGCACATGTCGCTCGAGCCGGTGCCCACGGCGTTCACCTTGGCCAACGAGGCCCGGCGGATCATCGGCTGTGACCGGGTGGGGGTGCTCGTGAAGCGGAGCCGGAAGCTGCGGCTCGAGGCCGTCAGCGGCCAGGAGACGGTCGAGCGGCGGGCCAACGAGGTGCAGGCGATCGAGGCCCTGGCCCGGGTCGTGGCCCGGGCGGGCGAGCCGCTCTGGCATCCCGATCCCGCCCGCGAACTGCCGCCCCAGATCGAGGAGGAACTCGAGAACTACATCGACGAATCGCACGCCTCCGCCCTGGCGATCATCCCTTTGGAGAAGCCCCGGCCGGTGGCGGTGGTCAAGCCGGGGGGCGTCGATGCGGTCGCCGTCGCCAAGGCCGAGGCGGCCCCGGCGGCGGTGCCCGAGCCGATCGCGGTGCTCGTGGTCGAGTGGTTCAAGGCGGCGGCGGCCGATCCGGCCCAGAAGGCCCGGGTCGAGCTGGTGGCCGAGCATGGCAAGGTGGCCCTGGCCAACGCCCTGGCCCACACCAGCCTGCCGCTCTATTCCGTGCTCAACCTGGCGGGCAAGTCGCGGGTGCTCACCACCGCCCGCAACCTGCCCCGCACGGTGCTGGCAGCGTTGTCCCTGGCGGCGGGGATCGCGGCCTTGGTGTTCGTGCCGGCCGAGCTGCGGCTCGAGGGCAAGGGCACGCTCGAGCCGGTCCACCGCCGCGACGTGTTCGCCGGGATCGACGGCGTGGTCGAGGAATTGTCGGCCGGCGTCGAGCACGGCTCCCTCGTCACGAAAGATCAGCCGCTGGCCCGGCTGCGGAACACCGAGGTCGACGTGGCGATCACCGACGTGCTCGGCCGCAAGGCGGCCAGCGAGGAGCAGCTCCGGGCCACCCGGCAGTCGCTGCTGGAAGACAAGAAGATCTCGGCCGACGAGAAGGTGCGGCTCGAGGGCCGCGTCCGCCAGTTCGAGCGGGAGATCGAGAGCCTCGAGGAGCAGCGGCAGCTCTGGCTGGCCCGCCGGGCCGACCTCACGGTCACGAGCCCGATCGACGGGGTGGTCGTCACCTGGCAGGTCCGCGACCGGCTCATCCTCAGGCCGGTCGAGAAGGGGCAGGTGCTCCTGAGCGTGGCCGACAAGACCGGCCCCTGGGAGCTCGAGGTGCACATGCCCGACGACCGGCTGGGCCACGTCAACCGGGCTTATGCGGCGGCCCGGGCCGCCGGCCGGGAACTGGAGGTCGACTACATCCTGGCGACCGATCCCGGCACCCGCCACCAGGGAAAAGTCCGTGAGATCCACGAGCAGGCCGAGGTTCATGGCGACCATGGCAACACGGTGCTCGTGCGGGTTACGATCGATCCCGACCGCCACGAGAAGGAGGCCCTCGGGGCGGGGGCGAGCGTCACCGCCCGGATCGCCTGCGGCCAGCGGTCGCTGGGCTATGTCTGGTTCCACGACGTACTGGCCTTCATCCGCACGCAGATTCTGTTTCGGCTCTGGTAGGAGAAGATCTCATGAGCGACCTGTCTCAGTCCCCGGGCTCGCGGCCGGGGCTTCCCTGCCGCCATAGAAACCCCGGGCGCAAGCCCGGGGATCGCGTCACGTTCGGCCTCGTCTGCCTGCTGGCCGCCTGGGCAGGTCTGGCGGTGGCGGCCGAGCCGGTCTTGGATGGCTGCCTCGTGTCGCTGATCGACGAGGTCAAGGTGCCGGCCCGGGAGGCGGGGGTGATCATGAAGCTCGCGATTCGCCAGGGCGACCTCGTGGCCCAGGGCGACGTGCTCGCCCAGATCGACGACGACCAGCCGCAGATGGAGCGGAACCGGGCCGCGGCCGAGCATGAGCAGGCGGTGGCCAAGGCCGAGAGCGACGTCGACGTCCGCTATTCGGAGAAGGCCCAGGGTGTGTCGGAGATGGCCTACCTGAAGGCCAAGCAATCGGCCGACCGGATCCCGGGCTCGGTGACCGACGTCGAGGTTCAGCGGCTCAAGCTCGAGTGGGAGAAGACGGGCCTCCAGATCGAGCAGGCCAAGCTCGAGCGGCGGCTGGCGGCCCTGGCGGCCCGCAGCAAGGAGGTGGAGCTCGAGGCGGCCGGCAAGGGAATCGAGCGCCGCCTCGTCCGCTCGCCGCTCGACGGCGAGGTCGAGGAGGTGTTTCCGCACGAGGGAGAGTGGCTTCAGCCGGGCGAGCCCCTGGCCCGGATCATCACCATTGACCGGCTCTACGTGGAAGGCTTCGTCGATGCGGCCGCCTTCGGCCCGGCCGACCTCCGCGGCCGGCCGGTGACGGTCGAGGCCAAGCTCGACAGCGACCGCGAGGAACGCTTCGAGGGGCTCGTCCTCAAGATCAAGCACCGGGTCGAGGGGGGCAGCTACCGCGTCGTGGCCGAGGTCAAGAACCGGCTCGACCGGGGCGAGTGGCTCCTCCGGGCCGGGCAGATCGTGCGGATGACGATCCACTCCGACCGGCCGCCGCTCGAGGCGGCGGCCCGCAACTGACCCCGGCGGGCGCGAACCGATGGCCACCGCCGACGCCTTCCGGTCCAGCACGACGCGGTCGGTCGGCCTCCGGAAGCGGGGCGACCTGGCCGTCACCCGGCAGCTCTACCAGGGGCAGGCCTGGTTCGTGGTCAAGGATCCGATCTCGCTCCACTACTTCCGGTTCCGGCCGGAGGAGTATGCGCTTCTGGAGATGCTCGACGGCGAGGCCAGCCTCGACACGCTCAAGGACCAGTTCGAGGAGCGGTTTCCGCCCCGCCGGATCACGGTCGAGGAGCTGGCCCGGTTCGTGTCCACGCTCCACCGCTCGGGGCTCGTGATTGGTGACCGGCCGGGGCAGGGGCCGCAGCTCTTCGAGCGGCGGCGGCAGCGGAAGTGGAAGGAGTGGGTGGCCTGGATCTCGAACGTGATGGCCCTCCGCTTCCGGGGCATCGACCCCGACCGGATCCTCGACCGGCTCGATCCCTGGGTGGGCTGGATCTTCTCGCCGCCGGCGATCGTCGCGGGGGTGGCGTTTGCCCTGAGCGCTCTCTTGCTCGTGCTCGTCAACTTCAGCGTCTTCCGCTCCAAGCTCCCCGAGTTCAACGAGTTCTTCGCGGCCGGCAACTGGCTCTACCTGGCGATCGCCCTGGGCTTCACGAAGGTGCTCCACGAGTTTGGCCACGGCCTGTCGTGCAAGCACTACGGCGGCGAGTGTCACGAGAGGGGGGTGATGCTCCTGGTCTTCCCCCCCTGCCTCTACTGCGATGTCTCCGACAGCTGGATGCTGCCGAGCAAGTGGAAGCGGGCGGCGATCGGGGCGGCGGGGATGTATGTCGAGGTGCTCCTCGCCTCGCTGGCCACCTACCTGTGGTGGAACTCGAATCCCGGGATCTTCAACCAGCTCTGTCTCGACGTGATGTTCGTGTCGAGTGTCTCGACGATCATGTTCAACGCCAATCCGCTCTTGCGCTACGACGGCTACTACATCCTTTCCGACCTGCTCGAGATCCCCAACCTCCGCCAGAAGGCGAGCACGATCCTGGGGCGGCTGGCCTCGAAGTGGTGCCTGGGAATCAAGCAGCCCGACGACCCCTTCCTGCCGCAGCGGAAGCTCGGCTGGTTCGCCCTCTACGCGGTGGCCTCGAGCCTCTACATGTGGTTCGTGACCGCCTCGATCTTTCTGTTTGTGTGGAACGTCTTCAAGCCCTATCGGCTCGAGACGCTGGGCCGGATCCTGGCCGCCGGGGCCATCTGGGGCTTGGTCATCCGGCCGACCCATGGGATGATCAAGTTTTTGAGAGTTCCCGGGAGACGCGACGAGGTGAAGGCGGTCAACCTGCTGGTGACGTGCCTGGTGGCCGGCCTGGTGGCGGCGGCGGTGGCGCTGATCCCGCTTCCTCAGCGGGTCTGGTGCCCGGCCGAACTGCGGCCCCGGGGGGCGGAGACGGTCTATGTGCCGGTCACCGGGCGGGTTGAGTCGATTCTGGTCAAGCCCGACGCCGAGGTCCGCCAGGGGCAAGAGCTGGTGATCCTCACGAGCCGGGAGCTCGACCTCGAGATCGCGGAATTGGAGGGCCGGCGGGTGCAGGCCCAGACCCGGCTCGAGAGCCTCCAGCGGGAGCGGTTTTCCGATCCCGACGCGGCCCTCGAGATCGGCACGGTCGAGGAGACGCTCAAGAGCGTCTTGGAGCAGCTCGAGCGGAAGCAACGCGACCGGGCGGAGCTCGTGCTCAAGGCGCCCCGGGGCGGGGTCGTGTTGCCGGCCCAGAGCGTGGCGGCCCGGCCCGACCCGACCGGCCGGCTGACGGGCTGGTCGGGCCATCCGCTCGACGAGCGAAATCTGGGGGCCACCTTCACGCCCGGAACGGTGGTCTGCCAGGTGGGCGATCCCGACCGGTTCGAGGCGGTGATGATCGTCGATCAGACGGAGCTCGAGTTCGTGAAGCGGGGCCAGCGGGTCGATCTCAAGCTCGACGCCTTCCCGGAGCGGACCTTCACCGGTGCGATCACCGAATTGGCCGAGACCCACATCCAGGCCGGCTCCGAGCGGCTCAGCGGTAAGGCCGGGGGGCAATTGCCGACCAAGACCGACGAGGCGGGCCGGGAGCGGCCGATCTCGACGAGCTACGAGGCCTTGATGACCCTCGACGACCCCGAGGGCGTGTTCACGCCGGGGATGCGGGGCACCGCCCGGATCCAGGTGGGCAGCCGAACGGTCGGCCAGTGGCTCTTGCGGCTCATCTGGCAGACCTTCAATTTCCGGATGTAAGCGGGCTGCGGCATCGGAGTTCTCAGGATGCGGGTTGTCCTCGACACCAGCGTGATCGTGGCCGGTTCGAGGTCGCGATCCGGGGCCAGTTTCGAACTCCTCGGCCGGCTCGACGACCGGGGCTATGAGCCTGCCCTCTCGGTCGCCTTGTATGCGGAATGGCGGGATGCGCTGTCACGGCCGAAAAACCGTCCCCCCGGAGTCACTGTCGAGGAGGCCTTCGGTTTCCTGCGATATCTCGCCAGCAGGTCGATCCTGCAGCCGATATACTTTTGAGGCGGCCATATCTGAGTGACCCCGACGACGATATGGTCTTAGAACTCGCTGTGGCAGCGCGGTGTCGGCATATCGTGACCCACAATCGCTCTGACTTCGCCGGCAGTGAGCGGTTCGGTGTCGATGCCATCTCGCCGGCTGCATTCCTGAAACTCGTACGGCAAGCGACATGAGCAGTGTGACGGTCGATCTTCCCGATTCCCTGCAGCGGAGCATCGAGGCGCTGGCGGCCCGCGAGGGCTACACGCTCGCTCAGTTCCTGGCCACCGCCGCAGGAGAGAAACTGGCGGTGTTGCTCACCGTCGACTTCCTCCAGCGCGAGGCGGCCGCCGGCCGACGGGAAGACTTTGACCGTTATCTGGCCGCGGTCCCCGA
Source organism: uncultured Candidatus Kuenenia sp. (assembly GCA_964425395.1). GTDB lineage: Bacteria > Planctomycetota > Planctomycetia > Pirellulales > UBA1268 > QWPN01. Next base: position 11,065 of record CAYRNG010000008.1, read on the forward strand.
CGCTCCGGTGGCGGAGACCGACCGAATCTGAGTCGGCAGTTTGCCTCTGGCTTTTCGGTAGCGGGTATCAGCCGAGGCCCATCCCTCCGCATGCCCACGCTCGACCGGATCACGCTGTTTCCCGTCAAGAGCCTCGACGGCGTCGAGGTGCGTGAGGCCCGTCTTTTGGCCGGCGGCGGCCTCGAGCACGACCGCCGCTGGCAGCTGGCCGATCTCGAGGGCCGCGTCGTGAACGCCAAGCGGCATGCCCTCCTGCACGCCCTTCGGGCGGAGTTTTTGATCGCGGGCCTGGCCGCCGAGCCTCCGCCGGGGGGCGAGCTGCCGCCGCTCGCGGCCAACGTGATCGGGCTGGCCGTCGATCCGGCGGCCCTGGCGGCCGAGGCCGTGCCGGGCGTTGAGCGGCTCGCGGGGCTCGGGCCCGACGTCTTTCCCCTCGTGCCGGGCTCGGCCGGCCCCTGCGGCTGGCTCTCCGAGGCCCTCGGCTTCGAGGTCCGGCTCTTCGAGCGGCGGGAGGGGGGCTTTCCCGACGACCGCGACGCCCCCGGCCCCACGCTCGCGGCGACGGCCACGCTCGCCGAGGTGGCCCGCTGGTTTTCATTCGACCTCGCCGAGGCCCGGCGGCGGTTTCGAGTGAATCTCGAGATCGGCGGCTGCGAGGCCTTCTGGGAAGACTGGCTGGCGAGCCCGGCCCGGGCCGAATTCGAGCCGGCGGGGGGGCCGTTCGCGGCAGACCTGCCAGCTGACCCCTATGCCGACCTGCCGCCGCCCGAGGGGCAGGCCTTCGCGATCGGCTCGGCCCGATTGCGGGCGGTGAACGTCTGCCGGCGGTGCGTGGTGCCGAGCCGCGACAGCCGCACTGCCGCGGCCACGAATCAGTTCCGTGACCTCTTCGAGGCCCGCCGGGGGAGGAGCATCCGGCCCGACGTCGATGCCGCCGCCTGGGTCAGCTCGTATCGGCTGGCGGTGAACACGGTTGGCGAGGCGGGCACGGTCGCCCGCGGCGACGAGGTGTGGCCGGTCTGAGCGGCCGACGTGCTCAGGCTCCGATGATCGAGTTGCCGTTCAAATCCACGCCGAAGGCGGTCTCGGTGGCAATATAGTCGGCCGATCCAGGAGTCACCCAGCCCTCGGACGTCTGCTGGGCCCAAGTGGCCGAGAGCCTCCAGAAGTGGAGGGCGCCGCTTGTGTGCCGCCAGACGAGGGTGTTGACGCCGCCGACGGGCTCTGCGGCGACGGCCTGCCAGCCGAGGGCGGCATAAGCGTGGTAATCGACCGGTGCCTCGCCGAGGGTGATCATGGTGCTGCCGGCGAAGAGCCGGCCGGTGGGGTCGTAGGCGAGCGTGACGGTGCCCGAGTTTTCGAGAATCGTGAGCGGGGCCCCGATCACGCCGTCGCCGTTGAAATCCATGTTGAAGGTGGTCTCGGAGTCGAAATACTCAGCCGAGCCGGGGGTCACCCAGCCCTCGCCCGTGTGCTGGGCCCAGGTGGCCGAGAGCCTCCAGAAGTGGAGTGCGCCGCTTGTGTGCCGCCAGACGAGGGTGTTGCCGGCGGTGACGGGCTCGGCGGCAACAGCGGTCCAGCCGGCGGCGGCGTAGGCGTGGTAATCGACCGGTGCTCCGCCGAGGGTGACCAGCGTGCTGTTGGCCAAAAGATTCCCCTCTGAGCCAACAATCAGTGTGACCGTCCCTGCCGACTCGATCGTTTGCGGTGCCAGTTGCGGGACCGTCACTTGAAAGGAGTGATCGCGGAAGTCGCCGGGATCGAAGGCGGCGCTGGCCCGCACCGTCACGGTGGCGGTGCCGGTGGCTGAGCCCGACCGGGTGAGCACGACCGAGCCGTCGCGGACCTCGGCCCGGACGAGGTTGGGATCCGACGTGGTGACAGAGAATGAGAGCAGGTCGGCCGGAGCGGCCCGTGTCATCCGCTCGATCGTCACGAAGTCGGCCGGCCGGAGCACGCCATCCGTGGGCACGTCCCGGAAATGCACGCCTGTGAGGTCCGGATTGCCGTAGTAGGCCGAGGCGTCCTGCACCCGCGAATTGGCCATCGCATCGACCACCTGCATTCCGGTGCCGAGCACCCGGCCGAACACCGTCGCCTGGCCGTCACGGGCGGCGTTCTCGGCCATGTTCACGACCCACTGGCCCGAGCCGCCGCCGGACCCCGGCGTCGCGGCCGCCAAGACGACCGTGCCCCGCTGGTTCGGATTCCCCGGCTCGGCCGAGGGCGTGCCCCGGTTGGGCAGCGACGCGGGCACCCCGCCGGGCTGCCCCAGGATGGCCGTCGGCGCCTTGAAGCCGCCCCCCTGGATCGTCTGGCCACGGTCTGCCTGTTGGATGATGGTGCCGTTGTAGGAGCCGTCATCGACGAATGACAGAAAGTGCTGGGCGGCGGCCGGCGTTGTTCGCACTGGCGCGGCGGCCGCGGTGTCGAACAGTTCCACCAGAAAGTGCCCGGCCGTCGGGCTCACGTTGGTCTCCACCTTCACGACCGTGCCGACCACGTCGGTCACCCGGAACCGGTCCGCCACCCGGATTTCAACCGGACTGAACGAGTCACTCACGGTCTGGGCGGGAATTGAGTTGACCAGATCGACCGTGAGCAACTGCTTCGGCTCGAGCCGTTCGCACGCGAACGCCGAGTTGGCACGCCTCCGCAGACGTCGTGAGGACCTGCCCGCCCGTCCATCACGCGCCGCCGCACCCTTGGCCGACCGGCCTCGAAACAGCCGCTGGAAGACACTGAACATGAGAGCCATTTCCTCTGGCGGTTGACCGAGGCACCTGACCCTGACCCACAAGAATTGTCGCCAGCACCGCGACTGTTCGCAAGGGCTCGGAGGCCTGCCGGCCAGCAGCCAAGCCCGATCATGCCCCCTTGTACGCGGCCCAGGGGGGATCGGTTCGGTGATTCCCTTCGGCCACGATGCGGTCCCTGGCTCCAGGACAGCTCTATGGGCCAGAAATCGGCTCACTCCACCCGGCCGCCCAAACCTGCCTGCAGCGGGCCGCAACTTCGCCCCTGGATGCCGGCCCGGCCCAGGGCGAACGCCTTTTCCAGTCGCCCCAAGTAGGATATTTGAAGGCCCAGGCCGGGTGGCGGAGGAATGCGCCTCCAGGCCGGAGCCGGTGGCCCTGCGGAACCTTGCGACCGCCATCATTTTTTCGGGGTTCTGGTTTTCGCGTGAACCGATTAGTTGCAGCGTGCGTACGGCTGGGGTATTCCGGACAGGTGGCGAAACTCGGCGGAGCTCTCAATTTAGGGCTTCCGGCGGTTCTGCCAACTGTCCGTCAGCGGCGTGAAGTCTTTCCTTCTTCGACAGGAATGCGAACCATGAGGCGGCTTTTCCAGCGCGGTTCAGCTGAGTCCCGGGCTCCCACCATGGGCTCTCGG
>CAYRNG010000009.1:0-2028 GCA_964425395.1 uncultured Candidatus Kuenenia sp.
CGCCCGGCGCCGGAGGGAATCACTCATGTCCGTTCCTTTTCACGACAGGTCGTTGATCAGCTTGATGAGCGGCATGAACAGGGCCACGACGATGAAGCCGACCGCACCGCCGAGGAAGATGATCAAGAGCGGCTCCATCAGGCTCGTCAGGCTCTCGGTGAGCACCGCGACCTCCTCGTCGTAGTTGTCGGCCACCTTGTAGAGCATCGTGTCGAGCTCGCCCGATTCCTCGCCCACGTCCACCATGTTGACGACCAGGTCATCGACGACCGGCTTCTTGTAGCGGGTCAGGTAGAGGAGGGCGCCGACGCCCGGCACGAACACGGTCCAGAAGAACATTGCGATCGCATTGAAGGGCGGGATCGAAAAGGTTTTGAGCGGCTTGGCGATCGCCTCGCCGGCGCGGATCGCGTCGGGGGGCTTTTGGAGGAGCCGCTCGAACATCATGTTGCCCGAGGTCTCCTTCGTGATGTTGAGGGCCTCGAGGATCGGCACGCCCGAGGAGAGGAGCGTGCCGAGGGTGCGGGTCGAGCGGGAAAGGATGTTTTTCTCGACCAGCTGGCCGAAGATAGGCATCTTCAGGAGGAACAGATCCCAGCCAAACCGGCCATAGGGGATCAGCTTGATCGCCTTGATCGTGAGACTGAAGGCGACCGGAATCAGGGGGATCAGATACCAGTAGTTGACGGTGAGGTTCGAGATGTTGATCAGCGTCTGCGTCATGCCCGGCAGCTCGCTGCCGAAGTCGTCGAAGATCTTTTTGAACTGCGGCACGATCTTGATCATGATGAAGGCCAGGATGCCGACGGCCACCATCACGACCACGATCGGGTAGACGAGCGCCCCTTTCACCTTCCGCTTGAGGGCCTGGCTCCGCTCCATGAACTCAGCCAACCGGCGAAGGATCACTTCCAAGGCCCCGCCCGCCTCGCCGGCCCGGATCATGTTGCAATAGAGGCGGTCGAAGGCCTTGGGGCTCTTGGAGAGGGCCTCCGAGAGCGTCGCCCCGCCCTCGATCTCGTCGCAGACGTCGAGCAGCGAGTTTTTGAGGCGGCCGGGCTGCTGCATGTCGGCCAGCAGCTTGAGGCTCCGGAGGATCGGCAGGCCGGCGTCTTGGAGGATCGAGAGCTGGCGGGTGAAGAGAGTCAGATCCTTGCTCTTGACGCCGCCGATCGCGAACGAGCGGCCGGGCTTGCGGCCCCTGGCCCCGCCCGCCGCTCCAGCCTTCGCCTTGCGGGCCTTGATCTTGGTGATCATGTAGCCCATCGAGCGGATCGTGGCCTGTGCCTCCAGTTCGGTGGCGGCGTCGACGGTGTCGCGGATCTCCTTGCCGGTGGCCGCGTCGATGGCTTCGAACTGAAACGTGGGCATGGCTGGGATTCCGGATCGGGCTGGGGGTCAGGCTGTGGGAACGGTGTGGGGGTCGGGTCTAAGCTTCCAGGATCGTCTCGCGGATCACTTCGTCGGCGGTGGTGGCCCCGCTGAAGATGCCCTCCATCCCGGAGTCGCGGAGCGTGACCATCCCCGCCCGGCGGGCGGCCTCGCGGAGGTCGCCGGTGGAGGCGTTGCGCATCACGAGGTCGCGAATCTCGTCGTTCATGATCAAGAGTTCAAACAGGCCCATCCGGCCCTTGTAGCCGGTGCGGTTGCATTTCTCGCAGCCCTTGCCGCGGTAAAACTTCTTGTCGGCCAGTTGCTCGGAGGTGAGCTCGAGATCGGCGATCACGTCGGCCGACGGCACCACTTCCTCGCGGCAGTTGGTGCAGATCCGCCGCACCAGCCGCTGGGCGAGGATCGCTTCCACCGTGGCCGTGATCAGAAACGGCGGCACGCCCATGTCGCGAAGGCGGGTGACCGTGGCGGGGGCGTCGTTGGTGTGGAGCGTGGAGAAGACCATGTGGCCGGTGAGCGAGGCCTGGACGGCGATCTCGGCGGTCTCGACGTCGCGGATCTCCCCCACCAGGATCCGGTCGGGATCCTGCCGGAGGATCGACCGCAGGAAGGCGGCGAAGGTGTTGCCGATCTCGG
>CAYRNG010000010.1:0-6922 GCA_964425395.1 uncultured Candidatus Kuenenia sp.
GGCTGCGGCGGCACCTTCACGACGCTGGCCGAACTGGTGATGGCGGCCAAGCGGCAGGCCGACAGGCCGGTGGCGGGCTACCAGATCTCCCACGCCGAGGTTCGCCACCTCCTCGACCGGCTCAAGAAGATGCCGCTCCGGGCCCGCCGCACGCTGCCCGGCATGACGCCCGACCGGGCCGACATCATCATCGCCGGCCTCTCGATCGTGGACGCGCTCATGAAGCGGTTCCGGGTGAACCTGCTGGCCGTCCACACCCGCGGGGTGCGGGACGGGCTGGTCCGCGAGATGATCGACGAGCTCCAGCGGGCGGCCCTGCCGGCCGGCGACGAGGCCGCCCAGCGAGAGGCCGCGATCGAGCGGCTGGCCGCAGCCTGCTCGGGCGAGCTCGAGCACGGCCGGCAGGTGGCGGCCCTGGCCGGGCGGATCTTCGAGCAGCTCGCCGATCCGCTCGAGCTGCCGGCCGGCGACCGGCTCCTGCTCGAGACAGCCGCCCGGCTCCAGGACGTGGGCTACGTGATCAACTACGACCAGCACCACAAGCACAGCTACCTCCTGATCCGCAACAGCCGGCTGCCCGGCCTGCGGCCCCACGAGGTGGAGATCGTGGCCAACGTGGCCCGCTACCACCGCGGGGCCTTGCCCAAGCGAAAGCACGACGCCTTCGGCCGGCTCTCGTCGGAGGATCAGCGGCGGGTGCAGCGGCTGGCCGGGATCCTCCGCCTGGCCGGCGGCCTCGACCGGAGCCGCACCCAGCAGGTCCGGGACGTGCTGGTCACGATCGCCGACGGCCGGGTGACGCTCGAGGTCGTGGCCGAGCAGGAGCCCCAGGCCGACATCTGGGGGGCCGAGCGGCGGGTCGAGCTGTTCGAGAAGGCCTTCGGCCTGCCGGTCGAGACCCGCTGGGCCTCCAAGCCCGCGGCCGCCGCCGGCTGAGGCCGGCCCGCACAACCGGCGTCATCGGCGCCGCTTGGCCGGTTGCCGGGAAAGCGAAGCCCGCCGGGTCTGGGAGACGATGAGGGGAGGGAGCAGGAAAGGGGACAGTCCCCTGTCGGAACAGGAAAGGGGACAGTCCCCTGCCGGAACAGGAAAGGGGACAGTCCCCTGCCGGAGCAGGAAAGGGGACAGTCCCCTGTCGGAGCAGGAAAGGGGACAGTCCCCTGCCGGAGCAAGCATGCATCGTCACCACGTTCTCGCCGTCGCCCTCGTCGCCGCGGCCGCGACCTGCCTGCCGGCCCAGGCGGCCGGCGGCCGGTGGTTCCGCGGAGCCCGTTCCCCCGCCTCGACCGGCACGCCGCAAAACCAGGCCCCCTACCGGCCCGGTGCCAGCCCCTACGAGACGGCCCACGGCACGCGGCCGAAGTACTACGTGCCGCCGACGATTCCCCGCACGCCGACCTGGAAGATGTATGGCACCGAGCCGGGGGTGGAGCCCGGCGACTGGCCCCGGTACGCTCCGTTGGGATTCGGCGGCTACCGCTTCCCGGCGGTGGGTACCCAGGCCTACCGCTAGGCTTGCTCAGCCGATTCCGAACCGCCGCAGGAACCGCCTTAGGCCGGACGGGAGCCAGCGGCCCAGCCCCGGGGGCGATGGAGGCGGCGGGGCGTTGAAGACGTCTGTCACGGACTCTTCCAGAATTTCCCAGTCGACATCCTGGTCGAGTTCAACGCCACGCGTTGACCGCGCGGACCCCGCCTCCTCCAGCAGCCACAAGGCACTCATATCGAACGCCACCGCCATCGCCCCCCGGCACTTTGGGCAGTTTCCGGTTCGGCCCCCGGCGGTGCGCGGCAAGACCAGCATCCAGCCGCATTGCGGGCAGAGCAGGCGGGCCACCTCAGGCTCGCCCTCGAGCCGGGGCACGCCGGCCAGGGCGGCAGTGGCGAAGGCCCGGCAGGAGGGAAACCGGTCCTCGGGTTTCTTCGCCAGGCCCCGATGAACGGCCGTGAACAGGGTCGGCGGCACGCGCGGGCAGGCCTCTGCCAGAGACGGAGCGGGCTGGGTGAGCACTGCGGCGATCAGTGCCGCCATCTCGCCCGCGCCATGAAACGGCCGGATCCCTGCCACGATCTCGTAGACCACGACCGCCAGGGCATATTGATCGGCTCGGCCATCGATCGACCGGCCACCACTGAACTGCTCGGGCGCCATGTAGTCGAGCGTGCCGATCCCCATCTGGGTTTTGGTCAGATCCGGGTCCTCGTCGAGAGGACTTGTCTCGGCGACCTTCTTCGCGATCCCGAAGTCTCCCAGGCACGGATTCCAATCTGCGTCGAAGAAGATGTTGGCGGGCTTGACGTCGCGGTGCACGACACCCTTGGCATGGGCGTGATCGAGCGCCTCGGCCACGGCGGGCAGCCAGAGGTGGAGCATCCCTGGTGGATTGGGAAGCGGCCTGCGATCCTGATCCCGGAGCCTTCGATCGGCCAGCGTTCCCCCCGGCAGGAATCGCATCACGACATACGGCCAGCCTTCGTGTTCACCCGCCCCGTGGATCGGCACGATGTGCGGATGGGAGAGCTCTCGGAGGAGATGAATTTCTCGCCGGAAGCGTGCGGCGAACCGCGGATCCTCGAGCAGTCCGAAACGCGGGATCTTGATCACCACCGGTACTCCCGCCGTAGCGTCCCAGGCCCGGTAGGTTCCGGCCATCCCGCCGGATCCCAGATGGGAGATGATCCGGTAGCGGTCGGCGACCGTGAGGCCGATCCACCGATCGGCGGAATCCGGGGGGGAAGGCATGGCGGCAGACAGTGGCGGAGGCCCGGCCAACAGCCGAAGTTGCTCGCTCGGGGAGGCACTTTTGCTAACGACCCCGAGGCTTGCCCAGATCGTACTCCCTCTTCCGGCTGCCTGGCCAGCCCCATGGGGGGTATGCTGGGGATTGTTCCGACAACACCCGCTGGATCCACGCCGTGGCTCTTGATTCCGGCCTCCCCGATAACCCCGGCACGATCCTCGATGGCTACGAGGGTGTGCCGCTGCTGGGCGGGCTTCACGAGGCCCAACCATGGCCGAACTACCCGGGAGAGAAGCTCTACACGTCTCCTTATCGCTGGACAGCCCCGCGGATCCTGATCTGCGACGACGGCTCCCTTGATTCGGGCGAGTTGATCTACATCCGCTCCGATCGGACCACGATTGGCCGGACCACGGGTGAGGTCACGATCGGCCACGACATCGCCATGTCGGCCAGCCACGCCGAGATCGTCCGGGAGGATAACGGTGGGCAGCATGCCTGGGTGCTTCGTGACCTGAATAGCCGCAACGGCACGCTCGCCCGGGTCAAGCGGGTGACGATCGATCCCGGGCAGACCATCCTGCTGGGATCGAAACGGTTTCACTTCGAGCCGGCGGGGCCAGGCATGTCGCTGTCGCCGGGCGGCCCGCCGGCCGAGACCATTCGCCTCGACCATCCCGCAGGCATTTCCGAGAGCGGCCAACCGGCACTCGTCGAGAATACGTCTCCCCACTCGCCCGGCGGGCAGCGGCATCCGTTTCAGAACTTCAGGATCAAGATCGGCCTGCCCGGCTTCGGCAACGAGATCGAACTCGACGACCCGTGCATCGCACCGCTCCACGCCGTCATCGAGCGGGACGCCAGCGGGGCCTGGCAACTCGAGGCCAAACCCTCGCTCAACGGCGTCTGGGTGCGGGTGGGAGGCGTGCGGCTGATCGACGGCTGCCTCTTCCAGTGCGGCGAGCAGCGGTTCCGGTTTCTGCTCTGAGCCGGGGGTCGCCGCCGGCCACCTGTCCGGCTAGGCTCCCAGGGATGGCGGCAGCACGCCGCTGCCGCCCTGTTTGGGAGCCCGTCCAGTGCCAGCCGCATCCGCCGACCTGCTCGCGGTCACCGAGGCCGGCCTCTACTGCGCGGCCGGCGACTTCTTCGTCGACCCCTGGCGGCGGGTGGAGCGGGCCGTGATCACTCACGCCCACGCCGACCACGCCCGCAGCGGCTGCGGCCGCTACCTCTGCGCGGCCCCCGGCAAGCACGTCCTCCGCACCCGGATGGGAAATAGCGCCACCATCGACACCGTCCGCTATGGCGAGCCGACCACGATCAACGGGGTGACCGTCTCGCTCCACCCGGCCGGCCACGTGCTCGGCTCGGCCCAGGTCCGGCTCGAGCACCGGGGGGAGGTCTGGGTGGTGACCGGCGACTACAAGCTGAACACCGACCCCACCTGCCAGGCCTTCGAGCCGGTGCCCTGCGACGTGTTCATCACGGAGAGCACCTTCGGCCTGCCGGTCTACCGCTGGCCCGAGCCGGCCGCTGTGGCCGCCGAGATCAACGCCTGGTGGCGGGCCAACCGCGATGCCGGCCGGACGAGCGTGATCCTGGCCTACGCCCTGGGCAAGGCCCAGCGGATCGCGGCCCTGGTCGATCCGGAGATCGGCCCGCTGGTGGCTCACGGCGCGGTCATGAAGCTCGTCGAGGCCTATCGGGCCAGCGGCGTAAAGCTGCCGGCGATCGACCGGGTGCCGCCGCGGGCCCGCCGGGTCGGCAACGGCCGGGCGCTGGTGATCGCGCCGCCGAGCGTGCTGGGCAGCCCCTGGCTCAAGCTGTTCGGCAGCTCGGCCGTGGCGGTGGCCTCCGGCTGGATGACCGTCCGCGGCGTCCGCCGCCGCCGCGGCGTCGAGCAGGGTTTTGTGGTCTCCGACCACGCCGACTTCCCCGGCCTGTTGACGGCGATCGAGGCCTCCGGGGCCGAGCGGGTGCTCGTGACCCACGGCTTCGCCGACGTGCTGGCCCGGTTCCTTCGCGGCCGCGGCCTCGACGCCCGGCCCCTGGCCACCCGGTTCATCGGCGAGGCCACCCCCGACGCGGAACTCGAAGAAGACCCCATCGACCCATAGAAACCCCGGGCGCGAGCCCGGGGACTGCCTCATGGAAACCCCGGGCGCAAGCCCGAGGACTGCCTCATAGAAACCCCGGGCGCAAGCCCGGGGACTGCCCCATAGAAACCCCGGGCGCGAGCCCGGGGACGGTGGGTCTGAGCTCCACCCCACCAACCACACCCTCCTCTCCACCCTCCACCCCACAACCGCATGCAGGCCTTCACCGATCTCTACTGGCGGCTCGACGCGACCACCAAGACCAATGACAAGGTGGCGGCGCTGGTGGACTATTTTTCCGGGGCCGAGCCGGCCGACGCCGCCGCCGCGGTGGGCGTGCTCTGCGGCGGCCGGCAGCTGCGGGCGGTCGCCACCGGCCAGTTGCGGCAGTGGGTGGCTGAGGAAACCGGCCTGCCCGCCTGGCTCGTCGAAGAGTCATATGCCCACGTGGGCGACCTGGCCGAGACGCTCGCCCTCCTCCTGCCCGACCCGCCTGACGGGGCCGACAGGCGTGACCGACCTGGCCGGCCTGACCGACCTGAAACCCCGCCCGCCGCCGGGCAGCCGCCCCGACCCGGGCTGGCCGCCACGATGGCCCACACGATCCAGGCCCTGGCCGGGGCAGACGAGGCCTTGAAGCGGGAGGTGGTCACGGCCACCTGGCGGCAGCTCGCCCCCCGCGAGCGGATCGTCTGGCACAAGCTCGTCACCGGCGGCCTGCGGGTGGGGGTTTCCCGGACGCTCGTCGCCCGGGCGCTGGCCGACGTCGCGGGGATCGAGCCGGCGGTGATGGCCCACCGGCTGATGGGCGGCCTGCCGGCCGACGCCGCGGGCTACGCGGCCCTGCTCGCCCCGCTCACCGCCGCCGACGACCGCCGCCCCTACCCCTTCTTCCTGGCCTCGGCCCTGGACCGCACCGACCCGGCGGGCGTGGCGGAGGAACTCGGCTCCCCGGCCGACTGGCAGGGGGGGGGGGAGGGGGGCGGGGGGGGGGCCCAGATCGTCCGCCGCGGCGACGACGTGACGATCTGGAGCCGGGGCGAGGAGCTCGTCAACGACGCCTTTCCGGAGCTGGTGGCGGCCGCCGCTCCGCTCCCGGTCGGCACCGTGCTCGACGGCGAGCTGCTCGCGGTCGGGCAGCCGCAGGAGGGGGGTCCGCTCGAGCTGCTCGGCTTCACGGCCCTCTCGCGGCGGAGCGGCCGGCGGCGGGTGCCGGCCAAGATTCTGACCGAGATCCCCTGCGTGTTCGTGGCCTACGACCTCCTCGAAGAAGATGGCCGCGACCTCCGGCCCCTGCCGCTGGCCGACCGCCGGGGTCGGCTCGAGCGGCTCGTGCCCAACTGTTTCGCCGCCGCCCGCGCCGGGCCGCCGCCGGCCGGCACCCATCTGTTTCGCTCGCCGCTGGTAAGGGAGGAGTCGTGGGAGGCGCTCGCCGCGCGGCGGGCGGAGGCCCGGGAGCGGGGCGTCGAAGGGCTGATGCTCAAGCGGCGGCTGAGCGAGTACGGCACGGGCCGGACCCGCGGCGACTGGTGGAAGTGGAAGATCGAGCCCCTCGAGATCGATGCGGTGCTCATCTACGCCCAGGCGGGCCACGGCCGACGGGCCGGACTCCACAGCGACTACACCCTCGGCCTCTGGGATGGCGACCGGCTCGTCTCGGTGGCCAAGGCCTACTCGGGCCTGGCCGATGCCGAGATCGTGGAGATCGATCGGATCGTGCGGTCCACCACGGTCGAGCGGCACGGCCCGGTCAGGATCTGCACGCCCACGCTCGTCCTCCAGCTGGCCTTCGAGGGGGTGGCCCTTTCGCCGCGGCACAAGTCGGGCGTGGCGGTCCGGTTTCCGCGGATCGTCCGCTGGCGGCGGGACAAGCGGCCCGAAGACGCCGGCAGGCTCGACGACCTCAAGCGGATGATCGAGCGGGGCGGCTGAAGGCGGAGTGGTGAGGTGGGTGGCGCGCGAGCCCACCGTCCCCTGGCTCGCGCCAGGGGCTTCCATGCGCATCCATAAAAACCCCGGGCGCTAGCCCGGGGACGGTGGGTATGAACACCACCCCACCATCCACCCCACCATCCACCCCACCAT
>CAYRNG010000011.1:0-2428 GCA_964425395.1 uncultured Candidatus Kuenenia sp.
GTCGACTCCCGGGGCTTCGTGGTGGCGGCCTGCGACGACCATCCCCTGCTCGGGCAGGACGCGCTCTTGGTGGCCACGGTGGCCGAGGCGGGCGACTACGTCGTCCGCCTGCGGGAGAGCGCCTACGGCGGCAATGACAACTGCGTCTACCTCCTCCACCTGGCCGACTTCCCGGCGGCCCACGTCGCCTGGCCTCCGGCCGGCCCGCCCGGCGGCGAGTTCGAGGTTGAGTGGCTGGGCGACCCGGGCGGGGCGTTCCGGCAGCCGATCACGCTCCCGACCGCCGCCGGCCCGGAGGGGCTGGCCGAGATCCAGCCGGTCCGCGACGGCAGCGTCTCGCCGGTGCCCGTGCCGATCCGGCTGACCACGCTCTCGGCCGTGACCGAGGCCGAGCCCAACGACGATCCCGGCAAGGCCACGCCGGCATCCGCGCCGGTCGCGCTCCAAGGGCGGCTCGAGGCCGAGAAAGACGTCGACTGGTTTCGGGTGTCGGCCCCCAAGGGCAGCAAGTGGCACGTCCGCGGCTGGGGCCGCCGGATCGGCTCGCCGATCGACCTCGTGCTCAACGCCCATCGCGACGACGACAAGCGGGAGCGGATCACCGGCAACGACGATGCCGAAGGCCCCGACTCCGTCCTCCAGCTGACCGTCCCGGAGGAGGGCTCGTTTCTGATCCGGGTCGGCGACTACCTGAAGCGGGGCGGCCCCGAGTTCGTCTATTGGCTGGAGGTGGAAGAGGCCGTGCCGGAGGTGAACGTGTCGGTGCCGGTGGCCCGCTCGAACACCCAGGAGCGGCTGGTGGCGGTCGTGCCCCGCGGCAACCGCTCTGCGACGCTCTTCAACACGGCCCGGGCCGACTTCGGCGGCCCGGTGCGGGTCGCCCTCGACGGCCTGCCGGCCGGGGTCGCGGCCACGCTGCCCGATGCGGCGGGCAATGCCCCGGCCACGCTCGCCGTGCTCGAGGCCGCGGCCGAGGCGGAGCCGACGACGGTGCTGGCCGGCGTGCGGGTGGCCGCCGCCGAGGACGGCCGCTCGCTGGGTGGTCTCCAGCAGAAGACCGATCTGGTGTTCGGCCAGCCGAACAACGCCGTCTACCGGGTGGCCCGCACCGACCGGCTGCCGGTGGCGGTCGTGGAGGAGGCGCCGATCCGGATCGAGGTCGAAGAGCCGGCCGTGCCGATCGTCCGCCGCGGGTCGCTGGAACTGAAGGTCACCGTCGAGCGGCTCGGGGGCTTCGAGGGCAAGGTCCGGCTGCTGGTTCCGTTTCGGCCCCCGGGCATCGGGGCGGCGGCCAGCGTCGAGATCCCGGCCGACAAAAGTGAGGGCGTGTATCTGCTCAATGCCAATCCCGACGCTCCGCTCGGCGAGTGGCAGGTGGCCGTAACGGCCCTGGCCCAGCCCAAGGAGAATTCCCGGGGCGAGGGGGAGATGCTCGTCTCCAGCCGGCTGGTGACGCTGCGGGTGGCCGAACCGGTGGTGGAATTGACCGCCGAGCCGGTCGGCATGGAGCAGGGCCAAGAGGCCAAACTCGTCTGGCAGGTGGCGAAGCCGGGCGAGTTTTCCGGGGCCGCCACGGCCCGGCTGCTCGGGCTGCCGGCCAAGACCGAAGCTCCCGAGGTCGAGTTTGTCGCCGACGCCAAGGAGGTGGCCTTTACGGTGCGGGCGGCGGCCGAGGCGCCGGTGGGCCAGCACAAGAACGTGTTCTGCGAATTCCGGGTGCCCCAGGGGGAAGCCTCGATCGTGCACGCCACGCCGCCCACGACGCTTCGGATCGACAAGCCGTTGCCGCCCGAGGAGGAACCCAAGCCATGACGGTTGGTCCCATAGAAACCCCGGGCGCAAGCCCGGGGACAATAGAAACCCCGGGCGCAAGCCCGGGGACGGTGGATCAGAAGGCCACCCCGCCCGTTCTGCCGCCTGCCGTTCACAACGGCGGCCAGAAACACGCCGCCGCCGATGACTGGCCCGCCACCGTCTGGGCCGGGCTGATCGTGGCTCTGGCCGTCCTCGCGGGCCCGCGGCCCGCTCCGGCTGCCGGCTTCGACGTGGTGGCGATCGAGGCTTTCCCGCCCAAGGTGCAGCTCGACTCGGCCCGTGACCGGCAGCGGCTCGTGGTCCAGGCCCGGGCGGCGGACGGGCGAACGCTTGACGTCACGGCCGCGGCCGAGATCACGCTCTCCAACGACACCCTGGCCGCCATCGAGCGGTCGCCCGCAGGCGTCGTCTTCAAGCCCGTCGCCGATGGCGACGGCACGATCCGCGTCGCCCACGCCGGCCAGACGGCCGAGATCCCGCTTCGGGTGGTCTCGGCGAGCAGCCCCGCTCCCCTCTCCTTCCGGCTCGACGTGATGCCGGTCTTCTCCCGGGCCGGCTGCAACATGGGCAGCTGCCACGGGGCGGCCCGGGGCAAGGACGGCTTCAACCTCTC
>CAYRNG010000012.1:0-11771 GCA_964425395.1 uncultured Candidatus Kuenenia sp.
TCGATCCAGCGGAGAGGGCGGGATTCGAACCCGCGGTCCAGCTTTTGACCGGACACGTCTTTAGCAAAGACGCGCATTCGACCACTCTGCCACCTCTCCGAATCGGCAGCGTCGGCTCCCCGCCGGCCGAGCCGGCTGAGCCCTGTCCGGGCAAAGACGACGGCGTGTGCGGGGGGTGACGGGCCGGGCGAATTCCCCGTGGACGAGGGAGATCCGCCGCCGACTATTCTGGACGTCGTTCGTTCTTCCCGCAAGCAGGTCGCCCCGCATGGCCGACTCCTTCGCCCCAGCCTGCCTGGTCCGCCAGACCTGGCCACTCAGCAGGGTCGGTTCGGTCGCCGACAGGCTCGCCTCGGGCAGCCCCTGGCTCGGCGGCTGGATCCTCGTCTGGGCCATCACCCTGCCGGCCGGCGGCAGCCCGGCTGCGGCCAGCGAAATGCTCAATCGGGCCGCCGCCGGACTCACGGCCGATGCCGCGGCCCGGCACGTGCGGGCCCTGGCCGACGACGCCTTCGAGGGCCGGGAGGCGGGCAAGCCGGGGGGCCGGGCCGCCGCCGCCTACATCGTCCAGCAGATCGAGAGGCTCGGCTTCGAGCCCGCCGGCGATGCGGGGGGATACTACCAGCCCTTCGGGACGGGGATGCGAAACATCCTCGCCCTCCTGCCGGGCCGCGACCCCGCCCTGGCTCGGGAAGTCGTGATCGTGGGGGCCCACTACGACCACGTCGGCTACGGCAATGCCCGCAACAGCTTCGGCCCCTTCGGCCAGGTTCACAACGGGGCCGACGACAACGCCTCCGGCGTGGCCGGGCTGATCGAGATCATGGCCTCGCTCGAGCGGCTCGAGGAGCGGCCCCGGCGGTCGATCCTGGTGGCCTTCTGGGACGGGGAAGAGAAGGGGCTGCTCGGCTCGCGGCACTTCGTCCGCCAGCGGCCGGCCGTCCTCGCCGGCCGGGAGCCGGTGTTCTGCCTGAACCTCGACATGATCGGCCGGCTCCGCGACCGGCGGGTGATCGTCTACGGGGGCCGCACGAGCCCCGGCCTGCGGTCGCTGCTCGTGGCCACCAACAACGCCCCCGGCGCCGCCGGCCTGGAGCTGGCCTTCGACTGGGACATCGTCGAAGACTCCGACCACTACTCGTTCATCGCGGCCCGGGTGCCCACGGTGATGCTCCACACCGGCCTCCACGACCAGTACCACCGGCCGAGCGACACGATGAACACCCTCAACTGGGACGGCATCCCGGCGGTGTCGCGGCTCACGCTGGCCCTGACCCTGGCCGTGGCCGACGCCGAGGCCAAGCCCCCCTTCCGCGGCGAGTCGCGGACCGAGTCAAACGCCACCAAGCGGCGGCTCGAGGAGGCCCTGCCCCCGCAGGGACCGTCGCGGGGCCGCTGGGGCATCGTCTCGCGGCAAGACCCTTGCGAGCCGACGGCACCGATCGTGATCTCGGTGGCACCGGGATCGCCCGCCGAGCGGGCTGGAATCCGAGCGGGTGACCGGCTGCTCGAGGTCGGCGGCAGCGGCTGCGCCGATCAGGCGGAGATGGTGGCCCGACTGCGGGGCAGCGACAGCCCCTGCGAGCTGTGCTTCGAACGCAGGGGGATGGTGTCGCGGACTGTCCTCCGCACCGAGGCCGACTGAGCCGAGCCGACTGGGCCAAGCCTCGGGGACGGCGTCTTCAAGCCGTCAGACTGCCTGGCCACGCGGCCGGGAGATGAGCGATCGGGGGCGGGCGACGCTCAGTCTTCGTCGTCGTCGTCCCAGTCGTCATCTTCATCGTCGTCATCTTCCCAGTCGCCGTCCTCGTCTTCGTCGGCGTCTTCCTCTTCCTCTTCCTCGTCTTCATCGAGGTCGTCGTCGTCATCGACCTCTTCCCACTCCTCGTCGTCTTCGCCCTCGTCGTCATCATCTTCTTCGTCGTCGTCATCGAGGTCGTCTTCGTCCTCGAAGCCGTCGTCCTCGTCCTCGTCGTCCTCGTCGTCGTCTTCGTCGTCGTCAAAATCGTCGTCACTGGCCACAAGGGGATCGCACCGCAGGCCGCCCTGCGGGCCGGCACCGCCCCCGGCAGCCTCGAACAGGTCCTCGGCCGCGAGCAGGTCGGGCAGCTCGCTCCAGGAAAACACCTCGGCGGACGACAACTCCTCTTCACGCCAGCCACGCTCGGCAATCGTCACGGCAAACACCTCCTGGGAATCAGATCGACGAACAGACGAAACACGACACTTTTTCATTGTCGGCCAAATTCTCTACCCGATCCGGCATTCATCGTCCAATCGGCACAAGAAAAAATCCGCTCGGCGGCTTGGGCGGCACGGTGGCGGACCGGGAGCGAAAGTTTGTCGGCAGCAGCCCGGCCTTGCAAGCGGCGGGTCGGCAAAAAACCTGGATTTTTTGGCCCGCCCCAAAACCAAACCCAAACCCGAACCGAAACTGGCCGCCCACCCCGCCGCCGGGGCCACCTGGCGGCCAGCCGACCGGACCGGGAATTCAGCTCGGGGCCGACTCTTCTCCGCCCCCCGCTGCCGGCCCCTCCGCCGGCTCCTCGGCCAGCGGCGCAAGGGCCTCGATCGGCGGCAAATCCTCGATCCTGGCCAGGCCAAAAGCCGCCAGAAACCGGCGGGTGGTCACGTAAACATTCGGTCGGCCCAGATCCTCCGCCCGGCCCCCCACGGCCACCAGATCCCGCTCCAGGAGCTGGCGAAGCATCTCCTCGCTTCCCACCCCCCGGATCGCCTCGATTTCGGCCCGGGTGACAGGCTGCCGGTAGGCCACGATGGCCAGCGTCTCGAGGCCCGCCGGGGAGAGCCTGGCCACCCCCGGGTGGTCGTGGAGCCGGCGGATCCAGGGGCCGAAAGCCGCCCGCGACAGCAGCTGAAAGCCACCGGCGATCGGCTCCACCCGCACGGCCGATCCGCTCTCCTCCTGAAGGCGGCGGAGCTCCCGAATCAGTGACCGGGCCCGCGTGCCGTCGGGGAGGCGGGCCAGCTTGGCCAGTCGCCGCGTGGTCAGCGGCTCGCGGGCCAGAAACAATGCCGCCTCCAGGCGGGCCAATTCTTCGGAGCGGACCTGCTCCCCGCGGGCTGCCGGCGGAGCCGGCGGCGGGGTAGCGGCCACCGGGCCGGCCGACGGTGGCAAGACACGGGGCCGGGGCCCGCGGCCGGCCGGCGCAGCCGGATGGCTGCCAACCCGAAGGGCCGCCAGGCAGTCACTGAGCGTTTGCTGGTGCGGGCGACGGTGCGGCATCGAAGCGAAGGCGCCTTGTTCGAGGCAGCCGACCGACCGGCACGGTCGGCGAGCAAGCCGCTAGCGGAGCGGCCCGGCGGCCGGGTCGGCAGCGATCGCCGCCCGCGAGACAAGCCGTTCCTGCCAGTCTTGCACGACCACCGTCAAAGCCGCCAGAGCCTCTTCCGGACTCGTGCCGGCGGCCTGAAAGACGCGGTGCAACTGCCCCGCCGCATCCACGGCCACCCGGCAGGAGGCCACGTGCGTGCCGGCCACCCCGTCGAGCGGGCGGCAGTCGATGGCGACGGCCCCCAGGCTCGTGAGCGGCTCGACGCCGGGGCCGACGGAGCCTGCCGCCCGCGCCGAGGGCCGCGGCGGAGCAGCGGCGGCCAGGCCGGCCTGAGGTCCCGGCTCCGAGCCCAGTGGCTCGCCAGTTGGCTCGCCGGAGTCGGCCCACGCGGCCAGCGGCTGCCAGAGGCAGGACCGGACACGGGCCCGCAGTTCGCTTGGCACGCGGTGCGAGAACAGAGCCAGGGCCGGCACCACGGTCATGCAGGCAAAGATCAGGCAGGTACGGACCTTCATCGACGCCCGGATCCTTCGTGGCCGCGTGCGGGAGCGGGGAGGCTAGCGGACCGGCCCGCCGCTCACAATTCCGGAATCGGGCCGGGAAACGGGGCAAGCCCGGCAAGCCAGCCCGAGCCGCCGCCAGGGCGGTCAGCCCTCGCCCGGCTCACCGATCACGACCGGCCGCCTGGCGGGCGGAGCCCCCACCGTGGCCGGATCGAAGTGGGGCACACCGGGAGCGAACTCGACCGGGTTCCGGGCCCGCCCCTGGAGCACGAGCGCCCGGACCAGCTGGCTGGCCAGCATCTTCTCGATCCGGCTCCGCACCGCGTCGATCCCGATCCGGCCCGGCTCGATGGCCGTCACCGTGGCGAGGTGAACTCCAAACGGCGTCACGAACGGTTCCGACACGCCTCCCTTCGCGAGCGAGTAGACCTCGCTGGCAAAGGCATCGAGCAGAGGCCCTTCCCGGCTGATCCAGCCGATGTCCCCCTCCCGGCGGCGGCTCGGACCGGCTGAGTGCCGCCGGGCCGCTTCGCCGAACGAGAGCCTGCCCCGCAGGATCTCCTGCCGGAGCGTGCGGGCCTCGTCCAAGAGCACCGTGGCAGGGTCATCGTCGCCACCACTGACTGGCCGCAGCAGGATGTGGCTGACCCGCAGCTTCGTGCCGTCGAGCTCCCGGCGGTTGCGATCGAACGCCTCCGCGACTGCGGCGGGAGTGATCCGCGGGCTGACGTAGCGGTCGAGGGCGATCTCGAGGGCCACCTGATCGCGGATCGTGTCCGGGGTGCGGCCGGTCTGGGCCAGAAACGCCTCGAACTCGAGCCCCCGTCCGGCCACCTGCTCCCGCACCCGGGTGACCGCCGCAGCGACCTCGGCGGCCGGCACCTCGATCCCGGCCGCCGCCAGTTCGGCCCGCAACACCCGCTCGTCGATGATCTGCTCAAGCACCGCGGCCGCGGCCCGCTGCTCCTGCTCGGCCTCAGCCATCTCGGCAAGCCCCAGCCGCTTGAGCACCACCTCGATCTCGCGGGCCCGGATCTCGGCCCCGCCCACGCGGGCCACCACGTCGTCCGGCCCTGCCAGGGCGGCCGTCGCCAGCACGCCCCAGACGGCCGCCACGAGGCCGCAGCCCAACGCCGGCAGTCGTGGGAAAGCACCCATGGGCCGGATGATAGCAGACCGGACCACGAGCCCCGCCGGGAGCCGCGGGGGGAGACAGGTTGGCGGCCCCGCCCGACCGCGGTCAGAATGCCCCGGCCGTCCACCACCCCTGTCGAACCTGCCATGCCGAAGCTCGCCATCAGCCTCTGCGGCGAGGGCCGCGGCCATGCCACCCGGATCAGCACGCTCATCGAGCGGCTGGGAAGCGATCACGAGATCGTGGTCTACACCTCGGCCGACGCGCTGGCCTTCCTCCGCAGCCACCTGGGGGATCGCCACCCGCACGTCCGGCTGGAGGAGATTCCGGGCGTGGTCTTCCAGTACACCGGCGGCCGGCTCGACGTGCTCCGGTCAATCTCCACCGGCCTCGACTACCAGGCCCGGCAGTTGGGGCCGCTCGTCGATCGCCTGATCGGGGAGCTCGACGCCTTCGGGGCCGACCTGGCGATCACCGACTTCGAGCCGGCCCTGCCCCGGGCGGCCGGCCGGCTGGGCATTCCGCTGGTGAGCATCGACCACCAGCACTTCCTGCTCGCCTACGACCTCGACGCCCTGCCCTGGTCGCTGCAGTGGAATGCCTGGTTCATGAGCCATGCGGTCTGGATGTATGTCAGCGAGGCGGCCGACACGGTCGTCTCGGCCTTCTTCCGGCCGCCACTGCGACGGGGCTGGGAGCACGTGGTGCAGGTCGGCCCGCTCCTCCGCCGGGAAGTCCTCGCGGCCCGCCCGCGGGACGAGGGCTTCGTGCTCAGCTACCTCCGCCGGCACACGCCCTTCTCGGCGATCGAGTCGCTGGCCGACTGCGGGCTGCCGGTTCGCGTCTACGGCCTCGGCCACCGGGAGCACGTCGGCAACTGCTCGTTCCACGCCATCGATGACCGCCGGTTCGTGGAGGATCTGGCCGCCTGCCGCTGCCTGGTGTCGGCGGCCGGCAACCAGCTCATCGGCGAGGCGCTCCACCTCGGCAAGCCGATGCTCGTGCTCCCGGAGCGGGCCCACTCGGAGCAATTGATGAACAGCCACTTCCTGGCGACCATGGGCTGCGGCGAGTTCACGCTTCTCGAGGAGGTGACGGGCGACCGGGTCCGCTCGTTTCTGGGCGGCCTCGACCGTTTCGCCCCGGCCCTGGCGGCTGTCCGCGGCCGGATGGATGGCACCGCCGAGGTGCTCCGGGTGATCGAGCACCGCCTCGCCCAGCAGCGATCCGCCGCGGTCTCGGCCTAACTCGCGGCGGGGGATCGTCCGTCTCACGGGGTGACGGACCTACACGGCAGCGGGCGGCTTCAGGGCCTGGATCACGGCCGGGAGCAGGGCCCGCAGGGCCCGGGCCCGGTGGCTGATCAGGGCCTTCACGGCCGGGGCCAACTCGCCGAAGGTGCGGTGATACTCCGGCACGATGAACAGCGGGTCGTAGCCAAAGCCCCCGGCCCCGGCGGGCCGCTCGGCGATCAGCCCGCCGCAGGTGCCCGCGGCCACCGCCACGATGCCGCCGGCCGGATCGGCCAGGGCGGCATGGCAGGCGTAGAAGGCGGCCCGCCTGGGGCCGGTGCAGCCCGCCAGCCGCTCGAGCAAGAGCGTGTTGTTGCGGGCGTCGGTCGCCGCCCGGTCACCGGGCGGCGCCGGGCCGGCGAACCGCGCCGAATGGATGCCCGGTGCACCGTCGAGCGCCGGCACCACCAGCCCGCTGTCTTCGGCGAGCACCCACCGGCCCAGGGCCCGCGCCTGGGCCGTCGCCTTGAGGGCGGCGTTTTCTGCGAAGCTCGTGCCGGTCTCCTCCACCTCGACACTGCCGGCCACCTCGGCCAGCGACAGGCAGTCGATTCCATGCGGCTCGAGGAGCGGCACCAGCTCACGAACCTTGCCGGCGTTGGTGGTGCCAAGAACGAGCGTGGGACGCATGGGTGCGATCGAGCCTCAGAAGTGAGGCTATCGTAGCGTCGCTACCGCCGGCCGGCGGGCGGGCGGGGCACGTCGATCGGCTTGGGCTGGACGTCGAGCATGATGCCGCCGAACGAACGGGGCATGATCTGGCCGCGGGCCAGGGCCTCCCGGTCGGGACCCAGCCCGGTGGCGATCCGGGTGATCTCCGGATGGGGCACGGGCCGGCCGTCCTCCCCCGGCACCGCCAGCTGCTCGAGGCTGCCCACGCAGACAATGCTCGAATCGCGATCGTGAAACTCCCAGGCCTGCCAGCCGGCCCGCCGCAGAGCCTCCGTGAGCCGGTGGGCTCGGGAGGCTGCCTCGACGAGCCGACTCTCCTGCTCGATCCCCTCGAGCCGCGGATCCTGCCAGCCGCTGCCCTTGAGCACCGCCAGAAACCGGTTCATGTCCACGAAGCCGCCGGCCGGCTCCGGCGGCGAGCCCGAGCCCGATCCCGTCTCGAAAGTGCCCGAACCGGTGAAGGTTGCCACTCGCACGGTGTAGCGGCCGGGGCAGTCGAGGAGGCTGTGGGCCACGTCGGCGTTCATCGCGATCACAAACTCGTCCACCGTCTGCCGGGCGAAGTAGTCGGCCGGAAGGAGCGGGTTGGGGATCAGCATCGCGGCATGCAGGGGGGGCTTCTCGGCCGCGGCACCGGCGTGCTGCCGGTTGGCCTGCAGGAAATCGCTCAGCAGCCGCGACTTGGCATGCCCGCCGCCGAGCGACTGAGGCCGCAGCTGCTTGATCTGCCGGAGCAGCTTCTGGCCGCGGGGATCCTCGAACGAGGCGAAGTCGCCCACCAGCACGGCCACCTCGACCACTTCGGCCGCGTTGGCATACCGCATCCGCTTGGGAGTGCCGTCGGGGTTGAAGCCGATGCCCCGCTGCTCGCCGGTAAAGTCGAAGGACTTCTCGTGGGTGTAGGCCCGCAGCTTGTGCCGGGTGCGGAGCTCATGGGCCAGGGCTCGGGCGTCGGTCCGGGCGGTCTCGCCGCGGAAGGTGGTCGCGAGCACGAGCCAGGGGCCGTCCCGCTCGGCCAGCGGGTGCATCACCTGCGGGTCGGCCGGCGGGGAGGCGGAGAACCAGGACACGGGCAGCCAGCCCTGAGCCGCCACTGGCGTGCTGCTCGTGAGCGCGGCCAAGGCCACCAGGCTGGCCGCGAGCGGAGGACGGGAGCGGGAGAGTGATGGAGTCACGGCACGCCGGGGGAGGAAATGGGTGAGCCAGGGTGAGGAAGGTAGCGGCAGCTTGGGCGGGATGCCAGACTGAAGTTTTCGGCCGTTGGCGGCTCCCCTGCGATGACTGGCCGCACCGCCGTGGTGAATCTGGAGAACCGGGCGAAACCCGGTGGTCATGATGCAGCCCGAACGCCGCTCCCGGCTGGTCGCCGCCATCGTGGTGGCCGTGTGGCTGGCCACCCTCGCCCTGCCCCCTGTGATCCTGGCGGTCTGGCGGACGAGCCGGCTGGCGGAGCTTTCCCGACCCGAGGTCCAGGCCGAGTGGGACACCTTCCGGGCCGCGATGCGGGAGCAGTCGGGCCGCGCGGGACCAGTGCAGCGAAAAGTGCCCAAGAGCCCGGAGCCGCCGGAGCTCGTCTGGCTGCGGGACTACTTCGGCCTGGCCGTGACGGCCTGGGTGGCCCTGGTGGGCGTGCTGGGGGGCTTCCTCGGGCTGCTTGTGCTCGGCGTGACAGCAGGCCGGCGGGGACCGGCCAAGGCTAACGGCCCAGGATCAGCCGGGCCGTGACAGCCACGACCAGAAACAGCACCAGCGTGATCACGAGCACACCAACGAGCGAGAACACAGCCTGACTCCGAAGGACAGCCGGCCGCGACACCAAGAGGATGCCGGCGGGCCGGGGGCGGGGCGATGGTAAACACCCGCTGGCCCCGGCAACAAGGCTACTTCCGCCGCTCGTCAGGAGCGGCCTGCCCGCCGGAGCATCTCTTCGGAGACCGCCATCCGGGCGGCCCGTCCGAGCTCGTCGCCGGTCCGCCGCTGGCCCACCGAATGCCAGGGGGTCACGTCGGCCAGCTCCGGCATGATCTCCAGGATCTGATCGACGAGCATCTGCACCATCCGCGTAACGGCCGGCTCCCGCGACCGCTCGCGAATTGCGGCGGCCGTCTTCATGAGCTTGACCATCCGCGACCGCTCGAGCACGGGGCCGGAGAGCTGGCCGTCGCCCTCGACAAGCAGTTCGGCGACCGGCACCTCGAGCACCTGCTGCCAGCGGAGCAGGTCGGAGAGCCGGATGTCGCAGTCGGGATGCTCCTGGCGGCGGACCACCGGCAGCGGGATGCCGAGCCGGCGGGCGACGTTGCGGAGCGTCACTCCCTGCTGCCGCCGAACCTCGGCGATCCGGTGGAGGATGCCGCCCAGCCGGCGGGGAACAGGATCGCCCCCCTCGGCGTCGGCGGCGGCCCGGGCCGCATCGGAATGGCCGACATCGGCCACGGCCAGCGGATCGCAAAACCGGTGGTCGGAATCGTCGAACTCATCACGACAATCGAGGTCATAGTGCACGGTCGCCATGCTGGTGGTCTCCCGGGGCGAAAGGCATCCGCATTTCGGTCGCGGCCTCGAAGGCCCGCTGCGGCGAGAGGCTATACGGAGGCCGCTCGAGGTTCGTTCGCGCCGGCGGGAGAAATTTCCGGATTGGCCGGAAACAGCCGCCCCCCGTGGGGCAGAATTGCAGTCTGTCATCCCGCCGGCCGGTTGACGCTGCCCCCGTAGCGGCGGGATTGTATCCCGCCGGCCAGTTGGCGACGCGTTTCAGGTGCCGCCGTTTCCGGTTGGCAACGTCCCCGCTGTCCGTCGGGTTGAAAACCCGCGGCTACGTTTCGCCAAGGATGGCCGCACAGCTCGATCAGCCGAACAGGCCGCCCCGTAGCGGCGGGTTTTTAACCCGCCGGCCAGTTGGCGACGCCCCCATCCCATCTCCCCTGCACGGTTTGCTACCCTTGCAGCGTCGTCTTGCCCCCGCCGGACCGGCCCTGTGACCTTCGTTCCCTCCCCTGCTCGCGTCGCTCCCGATCCACTCGCGGCCGCCACCGGCTGGGCCGTGCTCCCCCAGGACACGGTCGTGGCCACGCAGGCCGACGCGGTGCGGTTCGTGGACAACTTCGTGACCGCGGCGGTGAGCCAGCTGGCAAGCGGCGGGGGCAGCGAGGCCTTCTTCACCGACGTGCGGGGCTGGGTGCTCGCCCTGGCCATGATTCTCCGCACCGAGGAGGGGCTCGAGATCGTCGCCGATGCCGGCCTCGGCCCGCGGCTCCGGGAGCACCTCGACCGCTACCACATTCGCGAACAGGTGAGCCTCGTCGATGCCTCGGCCGAGACCGCCGCAATGCTCGTGGCAGGGCCGGCCGCCGCCGCGGCGGTCAGGCTCCTGATCGGCCCGGACGCAGAACTCCCCGCCGCCGAGCTCGACCATCTGACTGTGTCAGGGGAGGGCGGGCCACTGCGGATCGTGCGGGTGACCTCCGCCGGGGCCGGCCGCGGCCAGGATGGCTATTGGATCCGCGGCCCGCGGGGAGCGCTCGACTCGGTCGCGCGAGCCCTCGCGGCCGCCGGCCTGCCGATGATCGACGAGGCCGCCCTCGCGGCGGCCCGGATCGCGGCCGGCTATCCGGCGGCGGCCGACATTCCCGAGAAGACGCTTCCCCAGGAACTGGGCCGCGACCAACGGGCGATCTCGTTCACGAAGGGCTGCTACCTTGGCCAGGAGACGGTCGCGCGGCTCGACGCCCTGGGCCACGTGAATCGGCGGCTGGTGCTCCTGGCGATCGAGTCGCCGCAGCTGCCGGTCTGCCCGGCTGGGATCGAGCTCGGCACCGAGACGGTCGGCACGCTCACCAGCAGCTGCCTCCTGCCCGGCACTGCCCGCGCGGGCGGGCTGGGCATCGTCCATCGTCGGGCCCTCGAAAGCGCCGCGCTCAGCGTGGCCAACGCTGCGGCGCGGGTCATCCCCTTCTCGAATCGGGAGGCCTGATCAATGACCGGCCCAAGCGCTGATTCCGCTGCCGACATGGCCGAGCCCGGTGAGTTGCTCTTTCAAGGGCGGCGGTTTCGCGTCGAGCGAGTAGGCCAGCCCTGCGCCGACGGCAGCCACAGAGACCGGGAGGTGATCCGGCATCCCGGCAGCGTCGTGATCGTGCCCTTCGTGTCGCCGAGCGAGATCTGCCTCGTCGAGGTGGTCCGGGTGGCGGTCGGCCGCACCCTCCTCGAGCTGCCGGCCGGCACGCTCGACCGCGACGAGCCGCCGATCGCCACCGCGGCCCGGGAACTGGCCGAGGAGACCGGCTACCGGGCAGGCCGGATCGAGCCGGCCGGCGGGTATTGGATGTCGCCCGGCATCCTCCGCGAGCGGATGCACCTGTTCGTGGCTCGCGACCTCGTGGCCGGCGAGCAGGCCCTCGAGCCGGGAGAGCTGATCCAGCCGCGGGTCGTGGCCTGGGACGAGGCGGTGGCGATGTGCCTCGACGGGCGGATCGACGACGCCAAGAGCGTGGCCGGGATCCTCTCCGTCGCCGCCCGCCGCGGAGCCGGCTAGCCGGCGGCCGTCTGCTGCTCGGCCACGATCGGCAGGGGCCGCCGCTCGAGGAGAAAGAGCACGCCCCCCACCAGGCCGGCGATGATCGTGCATAGCCCCCACAACAGCGCGATCGTCACGCCGGTCTCGGAGGGCACCCCGTAGCCACGGAGGAGATACTCGAGTGTATTTTCCCGCACGCCGAAGCCGCCGATGCTGATTGGCAGCACCATGAATAAGGACACCAGCGGCACGACCGTAAACCAGGTGCCGACCGGCTGGATGACGCCCACCGCCCGGGCGACGAGCGCCACTGCCACCGCGCCCCCCATCTGCACGAGAAAGCTCCAGCCGAAGGCA
>CAYRNG010000013.1:0-3405 GCA_964425395.1 uncultured Candidatus Kuenenia sp.
AACGTTGGAATCGGAGAGCAGGAGGATCTCGTGCTTGGCGACGGGCAGCATCCGCTCCTGGAGGCCGACCTTCGGGTTGGCGGCGTCGTCGTTGGCCCCCACGACGATCGCCACGTCGCGGTGCGGATGCCGCCGGGCGATCCGGCGGACGAGCTCGAGGCCCGGATCGGCCGGATCGGCCGCGCCGAAGACGAGCTGCAGCGGCTCGTGATCGAGGAGGAAGAAGGAAACGAGGTTCCGCTCCAGGTCGTCGTCGGCCCCGCAGAGCGGCTTGAGCACCGTCACGCCCAAGCCGGGACTTGCGCGGCGGGGATGGAGCCGATGCCAGAGCCGCCAGCCCGCCACGAGCAGCCAGGCTGCACTATAGAGCCCGAGGCTCACGGCACAGAGGCCCACGATGACGGTGTTGGTGACGGCCACGATCCCGAGGCTCCGACGGACTGGCGGCCGCGTGAGAAGACCCCCACTGCGGGGCGGGGAGACTAGCGGCCGGCGGCCGGCGGTTCAAGGCCGGCCGGTCGCGGGTTTCGAGGCCCGTTTCCGGGCCGGCTCGGCCTCGGGGAACGGCCCGGCGAGCACCGCATCGGGCTGGTCCCGCCGGCCGTCCGCATCGATCACCACCTTGGCCTGAGCCAGCAGGTCATCGGGCACCCGCCAGACCGCTTGGTCCACGCCCGGGGCCGTGAGATTGACCGTCAGCCGGGGCGGAATCTCCCGGGCCGTCTCGCCGATCGGCACTGTCGCGGGATCGCGGCCGGCCAGGATGTCGCCCGCCAGCCGGCCGGCCAAGAGCCCCACCTCGCGGAAGTCGAAGCCGACGTCGAACAGCGTGCCCCGGTCGGGCCGGCCGGGCACGAGCGTGAACACGGGAATCCCCGCCTTGGCCGCCACCGCCACCACCGAGTCGCAGACCCCCGCCACCGTCGTGTCGCCGGGCACGAAGATCGCCTCGGCCCCGCGGGCCGTGGCCTGCACCGCCTCGACCACGCCGGAGGAGTTCTCGACGGCCGCCTCGAGCAGCTCGATGCCACGGTCTTGGCAGGAGGCCCGCGCCAGTTCCATGAACCGCCGGGAGTTGCTCTCCGACGGGTTGTGGGCCACGCCCACGCGGCTGACGCGGGGATTGATCTGCCGGAGGATCCCGAAGGTGGCATGCACCGGCGCCAGGCTGCCGTAGCCGACGAGGTGGGGCGGGTGGACGAGCGGGTCGGCCCGGTCGAGCCCCACGCCGGCCGAGAAGGGATCGGCGACGGCGGCGAAGACATGCCGCACCCGGCCGCGGTCGTTGGCCGTGGCCACGGCCTGGAGCGAGGGCGTGCTGCTCGTGAGCACCATGTCGTAGCCGCCGCCGGTGATCTCGCGGGCGATCGCGTTGGCCTGGGCCATGTCCCCCTCGGCGTTGAACTGCCGGATCGTCACGCTGTCGGCGTCCCGCCAGCCCTTCTCGGCGAGCCCCTCGAGCATCCCGGTGACGGCGTCGTCGAGCACGGCGGTGCTCACCTGCTTGAGCACGGCCACGGCCGGCCGGCTGCGGCGGGTGCCGGCCCGATCAGTGACCAGGAGGAGCGCCGAGCCGCCGGCCAAGAGCGCCGCGGTGGGCAGCCAGCGCCGGACGAGCATGGACCAGGGCGACGAGATCATGCGGGGGAACTCCTACCGGTAGGTGGCGGCCAGGGTGCGGGCGGCGTGGTCGTCGAGCTGGTCGGCCCGGCGGAGCCGGTCGAAGCGGTCGGCGATCGTGTCGGGCGTGAGCCGCCGCTTGGCCGGGCCGGCCACGTCGAGGGCGACCCGGCCGCGGTGCACGAGCAGGAGCCGGTCGCCGAGCGCGGCGGCCTGGGCGAGGGAGTGGGTCACCATCAACGCGGAAAGCCCGCCCGCTCGGACGATCTCCGCGGTGGCCTGCACCACCCGGTCGGCGGCGGCCGGATCGAGGGCGGCGGTGTGTTCGTCGAGGAGGAGCAGTTCGGGCCGTCGCCAGGTGGCCATCAGGAGCGTGACGATCTGCCGCTGGCCGCCCGAGAGCGAGCCGATCGGCTGGGCAAGCCGCGCCTCGAGGCCGGGCACGATTCGCCCCAGCCGGGCGGCGGCCTCGGCCCGCAGGCTGCGGCCAGTCGCCCAGCCGAGCCCGGCCGAAAGGCCACGGCGGGCGGCGACCGCGATGTTCTCGAGCACGGTGAGGCTGCCGGCGGTGCCGGCCCGTGGATCCTGGAACACCCGGCCCACGAGGGCCGCGCGGCGGTGCTCGCTCCAGCGGGTGATGTCGTGGCCGGCCAGTTCGATCCGGCCGCCGTCGAGCGGCACCGTGCCGGCGATCGCCCCCAACAGCGTGCTCTTGCCCGAGCCGTTGGTGCCGACGACGACCACGAACTGCCCGGCGGGAATCGTGAGCGTGACGCCGTCCACCGCGCGGACGAGCGGCCCGCCGGGGGAGGAGAAGGTGACGGTGGCGTCGGTGAGCGAGAGCATGCAGGTCAGCGGACGGCGGGGGCGGAGCGGACGCGGGCCAGGAGCCGCGGGCCGACCAGGGCGGCGAGCACGACGAGCGCGGTGGCGGCCTTGAGCCAATCGGGATGGAGGCCCGCTCGAAGGGCGGTGGCCACGAGCAGTCGGAAGGCGACGCTGCCGGCCGCGGCGGCCACGAGCGCCCCGCCGAGCCGGGCCGGGCCGGCGAGCGCCCCGCCCAAGAACACGCTGGCCATCCCCCAGACGACCATCCCGATTCCCATCTGCACGTCGGCGAAGCGCTGGTATTGGGCCACCAGGCCGCCGGCCAGCGCCGTCAGCGAGTTGGCGATCGCCAGGCCCGCGACCGTGAGCGCCCCCGTGTTGCGGCCCAGCGCCCGGGCCATCGAGCGGGTGTCGCCGCCGGCCCGCATCGCGGTGCCCAGGGTGGTGCGGAAGAAGAGATAAAGGCCGCCGCAGGCGACCGCGACGCAGCCGAGGGCCAGGAGCATCCGGGCCGCCTCGTCGGCCGTGGCCGCGTCGCAGCCCGTGACGGCGGCGAGCCCGGGCCCCAGGCCCGCGGCGGCCCGGTCGAAGAGCGTGGCCATGCCGGTCAGCGGCACGTTGCTGCGGCCGAGTACGACGAGGTTCACGCTCGCCAGGGCCGTCGTTACGAGGATGCCCGCGAGCAGTGGCTCGACGCCGAGCACCGCGTGCACAAGGCCCGTCGTCGCGCCGGCCAGGGCCCCGGCCGCCATCCCGCCCCCGAGGGCGAGGGCCGGATCGCAGCCGGCGGAGAGCAGCACGGCGGACACGACGGCCCCGAGCGTGAACGAGCCGTCGGTGGTGATGTCGGGGAACGAGAACAGCCGGTAGCTGACGTAGACGCCGAGAGCCACGAAGCCCAGCGCCAGCCCGAAGGTCCAGGTGGACAAGAGCGTGATCATGCCCCGCCTCCGATCG
>CAYRNG010000014.1:0-3266 GCA_964425395.1 uncultured Candidatus Kuenenia sp.
GTCGGGCCGCAGGCCGGCCAGCGGCGGCAGCGGCTCCCGGATGTGGGCCATCACGACGGCGATCGGCGAGTCGCCCGTGAACGGGGGCCGGCCGGCCAGCAGGTGATAGGCGGTGGCCCCCAGGGAATAGAGATCGCTGCGGGCATCGACCGGCCGCCCCTCTCCCTGCTCCGGGCTGATGTAGAGCGGCGTGCCGAGGGTCATGCCGTCGCGGGTCAGGGCCAGGTCGCCGGAGGCCACACGGGCCAGGCCGAAGTCGGCCACCTTCACGTCGCCGGCCGGCGTGACCAGGAGGTTCTCGGGCTTGATGTCGCGGTGGACGATGCCCTGGGCGGCGGCCCGAGCGAGCGCCGAGCCCACCTGGGCCAAGACGGCAAGAGCCTGCCGGGGCTCGAGCGGCCCCCGCCGTTCGAGCCACGCCCGTAGCGACGGGCCGGGCACATACTCTTCCACCAGGAAGTGAATTCCGTCGATGCAGCCCACTTCGTGGATCTGGACGATGTGGCCGTGGCCGAGCGCGGCGGCCGCCCGGGCCTCCTGCTCGAACCGCTCCACAGCCGCCGGATCCCGAAGGGCCGCGGGCCTGAGCACCTTCACGGCCACATGGCGGCCGAGCGAGGTCTGCTCGGCGAGGTAGACGTCGGCCATGCCGCCGCTGCCGAGCCGGCAGAGGAGCCGGTAGCCCCCCAGCCGGCGGCCCACGAGATCGTCCGCGGCGACGGCAGAAGGTGGGGGTTCCATGAGAGTCGAGTATCGGCCCCCCGCGGCGAAGCGGCAAACCGGCGGCAACGCCGGCTGGCGCCGGACCCGGGGACGGTGCTCCCGCGTTCCAGCCCGCCCAGCTACAGCCGCGGGGCAGCGGGCATCCGCCGGCCCCCGACGAGCACCCGCAGGCCAAGCACCACGAGCGCCAGCCCGCCGGCAGCGGCAAGGAAGTCGGGCCCGCGGCCGCGGCCGCCCAGCCAGGCCTGCCGGGGGCTGCCGGCCGCTGGGGCCGCGGGCCCGCCGGCTGCGGCAGGCGGGCCGTTCACGGTCGGCGGGGCCGCCCCGCCTGAGCCCGCGAAGCCGACGGCCACTGGCAGCGTGGGCGTCGAATCGCCCTGGGTCGAGCGGTGCAGCGGCCCGTCGCCGGCATCGGCGAGCCGCTCCGGTCCGATCGCCGCCCGGCCGATGCCGCGATCGATCGCCCGGGCGTCAGAAAACTCCGCGATCGGCGTGGCCACGAAGCCCCGCGAGCCGACGGCCGCCAGGAAGGTCCGCAGCCGGGTCGAGCAGCTGCCGATCGTACGGCCGTCGCTCTGGCCGAAGAGCACGCCCGCCAGCTCGCCGCGGGTGTTGAAGATCGGGCCCCCGGAATCTCCCTGCCGAGCCCGGGCCTGGAGCTCGACGAACTCCCGCGGGTAGCCGGTGCCGGGCGAGAGGTATTCGGTGCACGGGCCGCTCTCCTCGCGGTAGGGGCCGCGGCCGAAGCCGGCGATCGTGAGCAGCTCGCCCACGGCCGGCGGCTGGTCGGCCAGCCGAACGGGCGTGGCGGCCGGCTTCCAGATCACAAGTGCCGCCAAGTCCCAGGCCTCGTCCCAGCGGATCACGGTGCCGGCCGACTGGAAGCCGTCGGGAAACTGCACGAGCACCGCCGAGCGGCTGTCGCGGACGACGTGCCAGTTGGTGAGCACGAGCCCCTGATTGCGGTTGATGTCCACGAGCACGCCCGAGCCCAGCGAGGTGCTCGCCTGCTCGGGGGCCACGATCCGGGCCACGGCCGGATGGGGCGTCTGGCCGGTGAGCAGGTAGTCGGCCAGGTTTTGCGGCGTCCAAACGGCCGCCGCCTGGCCGGCCGAATCCCAGCCCCAGGGCACGCCCTGGGCGAAGGCAGGCGTCGCCGTGGCCAGGGCGAGGCAGGCGACAAGAAGCCGGAGGCCTGGGCCGCCTGCAGGGGCTTTCTGGCTTGTAGGCCCGGGCCGCCGGCACGGGCTACTTGAAGCGGAGTGGGGAGGCGGGGCGGGTCGACCGTCACGGCGTGACGGACCTACAGGGCGTGACGGACCTACAGGGCGTGACGCACCTCCGCGGCGTGACGCTTCTTCGCGATGCTGTCGCAGACTCGACATGGCTGCCTCCCTCCCCACATAGGCGGGGCGTTCAGCGGAGCAGGCCGCGGGCGGACTGCCTCCTGGTTTCGCGATCCACGATCCGCCGTAGGAGCTCGCGGCGGAGCTGTTCTCGTTCGCGGAGGGACTCGGTCGAAGGTGTCGAAGAGGGCCGCGGCGGGGCCGCGAGCAGGCCGTGGGCATGCGTGTTCATAAGCGATGCTCCTGTCGTGCGGCGTCCGGCCCGACACCGCAACAACTGTTGATCGACCCGCGGCAACTGCCGCCGGGAGGAATTCAGTAACCCGCGGTGCATCCAGCCCAGCCCGTAGGGTTTGCCGAGCCGGCGGGTTCGCCGGCCGGCCCGGACAGGCCTCAGCCCGCCGACCGCGGCGGCTCGTCGAGCAGGAGGAGCGCGTTGCGGGCCCCGCGTTCCTTGAAGCTCCCCGTCCGCTGCATGAGGTCGAGCTTGCAGAAGATCTTCCGGCCGGTGAGCTCCGAGAGGGGCACGCTCTCCGGGCAGGGTGTCCGCAGGATCCCGGAGGCGATCCGGTCATGGGCGGAGCGGATGTCGGCGAGCGTGACGGCCGGCGTCATGGGGCGGCGATCCCGGCGGCGGCCGGGCCCCCGGCAGGCCGGCTGATCCGGGCGGGCAGGTAAAAGGCCCGGACGTCGATCCAGTGCATCCCGGCCCGGCGGGCCGCCTCGATTCCCAGGCCGCTGTCTTCCCAGACGACGCACCGTTCGGGGCGGGCTCCCAGTCGGCGGGCGGCCTCCAGGAAGGGGTCTGGGTCGGGCTTGTGGCGGGGAGTGTCTTCGCTGGCCACGATCGTGGCGAAGGCGTCGGCGATCCCCACCCGCTCGAGGATCTGCCGGCAGACGTCTTGATAGCCGCCGGTCACGACGGCGAGCGGGATCCGGCCGCGAATGCGGCGGACCACCTCCACGACCGGGCCGATCGGAAGGATGCCGTCGAGCTGGGAGAGGAAGCCCTCCTCTTTTCGCAGGGCTTCCCGGTCGACGTCGAGGGCCAGGCCCGCCTCGGCTGCCAGCGTGGCCACGATGTCGCGGGTGGGCCGGCCCCCGAGGGAATAGAAGCGGTCTTCATCGAAGGGGATGCCGTGGGGCTCGGTGACGGAGAGCCAGGCCCGGTAGTGGGCCGGCATCGTGTCGGCGAGG
>CAYRNG010000015.1:0-1561 GCA_964425395.1 uncultured Candidatus Kuenenia sp.
GTCGGAGAGCCGGATGTAGCTGAACATGCTCTCCTGCGTGGAGGGCTCGGGCTCCTCGTCGCGGGCGAGCACCGGAAGGATGATCGTCTCCTCGCCGCCCAGGCCGCCGGCGTGGCCCGTGTTCAGCGAGGTGCTGAGATACACCACCGTGTCGATCTTGGCCATGGCCCGCTCGGCATAGGCGGCGTCGGGGCTCGCTCCCCAGAGGTTGCCGCCCAGGCAGAGGGCAAACCGCATCGTCCCCGCGTCGGCCGCGTCGAGGCACTCGAGCGTGTCAAAGCCCTTCATGGTGGGCAGCTTGACGCCAAAGTGGCTCTCGAGCCGCTCGAAGAGAGCGGCCTTGAGCGTCGGGGTAACGCCCACGGTGCCCATGCCCTGGATGTTGGAGTGGCCGCGGATCGGCTGCAGGCCCGCCCCGGGCCGGCCCACCATCCGCCGCATCAGGGCCAGGGCCGCGATCGCCTGCACCGTGGCCGCGCCGTGGAGGTGGTGGGTGACTCCCATCGTCCAGGCGAACACGGCCCGCCGGCTCTCGGCATACTGGCCGGCGAGGTCGTCGAGCTCTTTCCTGGAGACGCCGCTCTTGGCCACGATCTCCTCCCAGGAGAGGGCGGTAATGGTGGCGGCGAGTTCAGGCCAGCCCGTGCAGTGCTCCCGTAAAAATTGCTCGTCCACGATCGGCTCGCCGGCCGCGTTGACTCCCCGCTCGGCCTGCAGCTCCCCCAGCCGCTTCATGAGCCCGTAGACGAGCGCTAGGTCGCCCCCCACGTAGGGCTGCACGTAGGTACTGGCAATCTCGGCCCCGAAAAAGAGCGCCCAGGGGTCGCTCGGCACCGAGAAGTTGACGAGCCCCGTCTCCACGATCGGGTTGACCACGACGACCTTTCCCCCCTTGCGGCGAACGGTCATCAAGGTCCGCATCATCCGGGGATGGTTGCTCGCCGGGTTGCCACCGATGAGCATCGTGAAGTCGCTGTTCTCCATGTCGTCGAGTTGGATCGTGCCGGCCCCCGTGCCGATCACCGTCGCCAGCCCCACGCCGCTGGCCTGGTGGCAGTAGTAGGAGCAGTTGTTGACGTGGTTGGTGCCATAGAGCCGGGCGAAGAGCTGGAGCAGGAAGCCCGCCTCGTTGCTCGAGCGGCCGCTGAAGTAGAAGAAGCTCTCGGCGGGGGCGGTCGCCCGCAGCTTGGCCGCGATCCGCTCCATGGCCTCGCCCCAGGCGAGCGGCCGGTAGTGCTGGGAGCCCTTCTCCAGGATCACGGGCTGCACGAGCCGGCCCGAGTGCTCCATCTCGCGGGGCGAGAACCGCCGGAGTTGCGGGATCGAGTAGGTCTCGAAGAAGGCGGGCTTCACCGCCCCCTGCATGTCGGCGACCATCGCCTGAAACGACTTCTTGCAGACCTCGGGGAAGTGGCCCGCCTCGTTGACCATCCCGCCGGCCTGGCCCCCCATCCCGAGCGCACAGGTCTTGCAGGCGTTCTTCGACCGCATCGCCTTCCAGAGGGCCCACAGGCCGCCGGCCTCGCGGGCCTTCTTGAAGGTGTAGAGGACGGCCCGCCAG
>CAYRNG010000016.1:0-4334 GCA_964425395.1 uncultured Candidatus Kuenenia sp.
CCCCGGGCGCGAGCCCGGGGACGGTGGGAACGAAAACCACCCCGCCATCCACAACGCACAGGAAAGGGGACAGTCCCCGAAGCGGGGACAGTCCCCTCACGGCCGTCCGCCCTACTCGCCGCCGCAGAGGGGCTCTTTCTTCTCGGTGATCACCGGAAGCTGGGGGGACATCTCGGCGTTGAGTTCCTTGAACTCCTTCCACTCCGCCGGGAGGTTGTCTTCGTGGAAGATCGCCTCGACCGGGCACTCCGGCACGCAGGCCTCGCAGTCGATGCACTCGTCGGGGTGGATGTAAAGCATCTTGTCGCCCTCGTAAAAACACTCCACGGGGCAAACCACCACGCAGTCGGTGTATTTGCAGGCGAAACAAGGCTCGGCAACGACGTGCGTCATGTCCATCGACTCCTGGGAAAGAACGATCCAGTCTCAACGAAGACCAGCGGCGAAATCGGCGGCAGCCCGCCGGATTTCCCACTGACCGCGCGGCATCCTAGGGCTGCCCGCGAAGCCTGTCAACGATTCTGGAATCGGCATCGGCGCGGGATTTCGTGAGCCGCCCGGCCGGGTCGTGGTTGGGTTTTTCATCACCCCGTATGATGAGACTGATTCGCAAGACGCCGCGTCCGCCCGCCAGGGCTTTTTTTCGTGTCTTCCAGCCCGACCCTCCCCCCTGGGGACCGTGCCGACGCCGACCGGCCTCTCCTGGAGGCCTGCCTGGAGGGCCGCCCCGGAGCCTGGGACGCCTTCGTGGCCCGCTTTAGCGGACTGTTCGCCCACGTTGCAGCCCGCACGGCCAGCCGACGGCAGATCCGGCTCTCCGCGGCCGACGCCGAGGACCTGGTGGCCGAGATCCTGCTCGAGTGCCTCCGCAACGAGGCGGCCGTGCTCCGCTCCTTCGCCGGCCGCTCGAGCCTGGCCACCTACCTGACCGTCATCGCCCGGCGGGTGGCCGTCCGCCGGCTGGTCCGCGACCTGGAGGCCTTCCGGGCCGTGCCCGCGACCGCGACCCTGCTAGAGCCGGCGGCCGCCCCGACCGACCTCCCCTCCCGGCTCGAAGACCGCGAGCAGGTGGCCGGCCTGCTCGACCGGCTCGAGCCCGACGAGGCCCGGCTCGTTCGGCTCCACCACCTCGAATCGCGAAGCTACGGCGAGATCAGCCGCCTCACCGGCCTGCCGCTGGGCTCGATCGGCCCCGCCCTCTCCCGCGCCCGCACCAAGCTCCGCGGCCTCATGGAAGCGACTGGCCCGGGCTAAGCCGCGCTCAACCTGCTGGGGACTGTCCCCGCTTCGGGGACTGTCCCCTTTCCTGTGGCCCGAGCCAGGGGATCGAGCGAGCTGGAGGCCGTCCCGAAGGGGGACAGTCCCCGCGGCGGGGACAGTCCCCGGGGAGCGTCCGGCGAGATGGCACGGGCAACCCCGACCCACGCTGGGCTTGGCTTCGAGGCATACCGCAGGCTGGCTACCGCGGGGGGCCGATGACGACGGACGGATCGGAGAGGTCCACCGGCTCGTAGCCGGGATAGGCAGGCATCTGCCAGAGGGCCACGGGATCGGGGCTCGCCCCGTTGACGCTGATCGCCGTCAGCTCGAGCTTGAAATCGACCCCCGAGGCAGGCCACGAGACCTCGACCAGGTGGGGCAAGGCCGCCCCCGAGGCGGGATCGACCCGATACCGCGAGGTCCGCACGCTCGCCAGCCGCTCGCCGGCCGGCGTGAAGAGGTGCTGCTCCGCCACCAGACCCGTGGTGCCGTCGAGGATCGTGCTCTTGTAGAGTTCCTCCCCGTCGGCCGAGAGTCGGCTGCGAACCTCGAGCCGGCCGTCGGCCGTCGGATAGGGGCCGTCGTGGGAGTCCTCCGGCCGGAAGCTCACCAGGCCGAGCAGCTCGGGCATCCAGTCGGCCCGGATCGGCAGCAGCTGGCGGGCCTGCGACTGGGCGTAGCGGTCGTGCCGGCAGTAGAGAATCGTCGGCGGCTGGTGCTGCCTGAGCCAGAGCCAGAACAGGTCGTCGTTGCTGCCGATGTCGAGCTCGGGGCCGGTGAGCGTGGTCTGGGCCTGGAGCCGGAACCGCCGCGGGGGCTCGGAGGCCACCCGAGCCGAAAGCCGCGGCACGCCGGGCACCACCAGCACCGCCTGGGTGGCGGTCAGACTCCGGACCCGCTCGGTGTTGTCGTGCACCGCCCCCACCACCTGCTCGAGCGACGGCTGCGGCGGCAGGGCCCGGGGCAGCGGCATGGTGCCCACCTGGTAGCCGCGGAGCACCTGCGGGCAGGAGGCGCCGCTGGAGGCGGCCGCCGCCACCACCAGCAGGAACGAGATCCCCCGGGAGACCAGCCGGGTGCGATCGGGCGGGGCGTTCATGCGGCCTCTCCCGACCAGAGGAGCGCCTCGAGCCGGGCGGCCACGTCCGGGTCGGCCGCCTCGGCGGCGGTCACGCTCCGGACGCGGTAGTCCCGCTCGCGGCGGCGGCAGGCCAGGCAGAGCGTGTCGGCATCGGCAGCCGCTGGCTCGGCGGCCGGCTCCAGGATCCGGAGCACCTTCCGCCGCACCAACTGCAGCGCGAGCAGGTAGCGGAGCGGCTCGGCGGCAGGATCCTCCTCGAGGGCCTCGAGCGTGTCGAGCAAGACATCCACCGGGGCGAGCACCGGCCCCGTCTCGCCCGGCGTCGGATAGCGGCTTCGCCACCAGGCAACCGTGCCGGCGGGCGCGCCCCCCCAAGCCTCGGGGGCGACGTCGAGCCGGGCCAGTCCCCTCTCGCCCCGCACGAGCGCCGAGACGAACGGCTCGCCGGCCGTGAAGCCGCGGCCGGTGCGGCTGCAGACCGGCTGCGGTCGATGGAGCCTGATGTCCATGGCCCTGGGGTCTCGAGGAGCGGGAAAGAACCGGGGCGAGACGGTAGGCTTCGCCGCAGCTCGGCACAAGCCGCCTCGGCCGGCCGGCCTGGCCGGCCGCTCAGGCCCTAGCCCGCAGGCGGGGCAGGCTGGGCAAGCCCGGCGAGCACCAGGTCTACGACGTCGGCGATTCCCGTGCCGTCGTGGCTGCCCACCACGCGGTCGGCGGCGGCCTGGAGCTCCTCCCGGGCGTTGCCCATCGCGATCCCGAGGCCGGCGGCGCGGACCATCGCCAGGTCGTTGAGGTCGTCGCCGACGGCGCAGATCGACTCCGGCGGGATGCCGTGGGCTGCGGCCACGGCCGTCACGCCCGACCACTTCGTGACCCCGGCCGGGGCGATCTCGCACATCCATTCGGAATAGCGGGGGCTGCGGATCGTGTGCAGCGAGAGCAGCTCCCCGTAGGCCTCTCGGA
The DNA here is from genome assembly GCA_964425395.1 of uncultured Candidatus Kuenenia sp. Taxonomy (GTDB): domain Bacteria; phylum Planctomycetota; class Planctomycetia; order Pirellulales; family UBA1268; genus QWPN01. Next base: position 3,305 of record CAYRNG010000016.1, read on the forward strand.
GCCGGGCCTCGAGGGCGGCCATCTCGCCGCGGGGGCCCATCACGAAGCCGGCGAAGGCGTCGGCCGGCGGCCGACGGTGCAGCTCGGGCTCGACCCGGGCCAGCTCGCGGTTGCGGCCCAGATACTCGCCGAAGCCTCCGCCGGCCGGCGGGCTCGCGGCTGCGGCCAGCGAGCGGCAGTGGAAGTCGAAGCCGGCCGCGAAGCTGTCGGTGTAGACGATCGGCTCGTGGCCGGCCGCCACCACCAGCTCCAAGACGCTCGGCAGGACGCCGGCCGGGAAGGCCGCCCGCTGGAGCGTGGCATGGTCGGCGGGCCGCTTGACGAGCGCCCCCGAGGCGGTCACCAGCGGCTCGCTGATCCGCAGTCGCTCCACCACCGGCAGGGCGTCGCGGTAGCGGCGGCCGGTGGCGATCATCACCCGCACGCCGGCCTGCCGGACCCGGTCGATGGCCCGGCAGGTCGCGTCGCTGACCTCATGGCGGCTGTTGGTGAGCGTGCCGTCCACGTCGAGGACGAGCAGCCGGATGCCGGCGGGGGGAGGTGTGGCGTCCATGCCGAGTATGGTACACCTCCAGGGATGGCGAGCGACCCGGCGAGCAGCGAACCGACCTACACGGCCGTAGCCCGGGTGGGCGGCATCCCGGCGGGCGAGGGCCGCACCTTCGAGGTCAAGGGCCGGCTGGTCGCCGTGTTCTTCGACGGCACCGCCTACCACGCCCTCGACGACCTCTGCCCCCACATGGGAGCCTCGCTCGGTTCGGGGCCGTTCGTGGACGGCGTGGTCACCTGCCCCTGGCACGCCTGGCGGTTCCGGGCCTGCGACGGCGCCTGGTGCGACAACGAGAAGCTCGTGGTGGAAGTCTTCCCCGTCCGCGTCGTCGGCGACACGATCGAAGTCGCGGTCAAGTGAGCCGCCGGCCCGTAGCGGCGGGATTGCCCTGCGGGCAGGCAAAGCCTGTCATCCCGCCGGCCAGTTGACGCTGCCCCTCGTAGCGGCGGGATTCCATCCCGCCGGCCAGTTGACGCTGCC
>CAYRNG010000017.1:0-3405 GCA_964425395.1 uncultured Candidatus Kuenenia sp.
AACCGCGAAGTCTTGCACCGCTTTCTCGAACGGCCCACCGTCAGAACGCTGTCGGTGACGCCCGACACCGCCGATGTGTATGCAGCCGTCAGGCATGCGCTGAAGCAGGCCGGCACCCCCATCCCGATCAACGACGTCTGGATCTCCGCCCACGCGCTGGAAATCGGCGCCGTTGTGATCACCGACGACGCCCACTTCAGCCATGTCCCCGGGGTGCGTGTGTGGACACGAGACGGGGTCTGAGGCGGGGGCGTCGGCGTCTTTCGGGACGCCTGCCGCAGCGCACAGCAGCCGCTCGATCACCACGTTCGTGGTGAATCCGATGCGGTCCTCCGCGACTCAGGCCCCGGCGGCCGTGCCAGCCCGCTCGAGCTCCATCCGTCGCCGCCAGTAGGGCACGGGGCAGAGCAGGAGCTTGCCCGTGCCTTCGTAGCAAAAGGTCCGCTTCTGCCCGGCCAGCCAGGCGCTCCAGAGCGACTTGGCCGGCCGTCGCATCGTGAGCCGGATCCCCGCCGTGTGGGCCACCACGAACGGGCCATCCACCACGAGCCGGTCGTTGGCGAGCTCGACCTCCTCGACCGGGCCGTCCACGGCGAGCACCACCTGGCCGTCTCCCTCAAGCGCGGTCTTGTACCAGAGCAGCCCCTCCCCGGCGAACAGGGCCGTCAGGAATCGCTCCCGGTGGATCCTTTGGTTCACCTCGCCGTCGCTGGCCCAGAAGCAGCGGGTGTCGAGAATCCACCGCTCGCCGGGGCTGATCTGGAAGATGTGGTAGCCCCCCAGAGTCGGCGCGAGAAACACGCTTCCCGTGCCGACATACCGCGGCCGGAGGATCGACTCGGCCGAGAACAGCGAGACCCAGATCGTGTGCGGCGTGGGCAGGGGCACGGTCATCGTGACCGCTCCCCGGAGCCGGTGGAGGGCTCTTCGCTCGGTGCGGCAGTCGTCGTCCACCAGATCCACGCGGACCCAGCGGCTCGACTGGTTCTCCTCGATTTCAAAGGTCGCCATCGATGGCCACCTCCGCGCCGGGAGTGATTCCGCCCGCCGTCCAGTCGCACTTCCAGCCCGGGAAGGCGACCTGGGGATAGGGATCGGGCGGGATCGGCCCGTCCGACTCGAACACGATCTCGAACTGCCGGTCGGGGCGGATCCTCCCGAGCCGAAACCGCTTCCAGGCATGCTGGGTGGCCGGATCGATGACCAAGGGCCCGCCCGGGGCGGCCACCTCGAGCCCCTCCGCGAGTGCCTGCCGGACGGCCTCCGTCTTGATCGACCCGGCCTTCTCGACCGCGGCCTTCCAGAGGTGGACGAGGCCATAGGCCGCCTCCATCGGGTCGCTCGTGACCCGGTCGTAGCCGAACTCGCGGCGGAAGCGGGCCACCCAGTCGCGGTTGGCCGTGCTCGGCAGGCTTTGAAAATAGCTCCAGGCGGCCAGGTGCCCCTGGGCCTCGGCCACCGGGATGTTCCGCAGCTCGTCCTCCCCCACGCTCGTGCTCACCACCGGCAGCTTCTCGGGGTCGATCCCCGCCGCGGCCAGCTCCGCGAACAGGGCGATATTGCTGTCGCCATTGACCGTCGAGAGCACCGCCTCGGCCTTCGAGGCCAGGATCATCTCGACCGCCCCGCGAAACTGCGTGTGGCCCAGCGGCATGTAGGCCTCGCCGGCCGGCTCCCGGCCCAGGCCGGCCAGGTAGCGCTTGACGATAAAGTTGGCCGTCCGCGGAAAGACATAATCACTGCCCAACAGGAAGATCCGCCGCCGCCGGCCGCCGGCCGCCGAGAGCAGCCAGTCGATGGCCGGGAGGATCTGCTGGTTGGGCAACGAGCCGCCGTAGACGACATGGGCACTCGACTCGTTGCCCTCGTACTGGACGGGGTAGAAGAGCAGCCGGTCGAACTCCTCGAGCACCGGGATCACCGCCTTGCGGCTGGTGCTCGTCCAGCAGCCGAACAGGGCCGCCGCCCGGTCCTCGCCGCAGAGCTTTCTCGCCCGCTTGGGGAACAGGTCGCTTGCGCGGCTCTTGGGGTCGGGGGCCCGCACCTCGAGCGGCCGGCCGAGCACGCCGCCGGCCGTGTTGATCTCCTCGATGGCCAGGATCCCCGCGTCGCGGAGGGAGGTCTCGCTGATCGAGAGCGTGCCGGTCTGGGAGTGGAGCAGGCCGAGGGTGATCGGCCGCCGGGCCGGCGGGAGGCCGCTCGAGCAGCCGGCGAACACGGCCGGAGCCAGGGCCCGGGCTGCGGCGAGGGTCAGGGCCCCGAGACCCTGCCGTCGCGTCAGCCGGGCCGGCGGCAGAGGCCGGGCGGCGGGCTTGCTGTCGTCGGAGAGGCGGCTCATTCCTGGTTCATCCGCTGAAAGAGCGCCTCGAAGGGCTCGGCCGAGATCCGCACGTCGCCCCGGAAGGGCTGGTTCATGTCGAAGATCAGAAACATCATCGTGCCCAGGTAGGCCGCCAGGATGCCGCCGAGCACCAGCTGCGTGAGGAACCGCATCTCGAACAGCCAGCAGATCGCCAGGTTGAGCACCGCCCCCAGGATCATCACGTACCACATCGAGGCCGGCAGGCCGGAGGTGACCGAAAACAGCCGCATCCGCCGCGACTCGAGGAAGTGGTTGAACTGCCGGAGAGCCTCGGCGTGGAGGATCTCCTCGGCCGGCGTGGAGGGCTGGAAGTCGAGCAGCTCTTCCTGGAAGGCGTCGGCCCGGATCGTGCCCTCCTCGGGGATGATGCCCTGCTCCTGGAGCGGCCAGCCATACTTGATGACGTAGCGGGTGTAGTCCCGCAGGAGCCAGCGGAGGTTCTGGCCGTAGGGATCGGGGTAGCGAGAGACGTCTTCGTAGAGGGCCGAGAGGGCGGCCGCCTCGCGGGTCACGTTGGCCCCGGCGTCGGCCACGTTCTGGTAGGCCGTCACGGCGATCAGGCCCATCAGCAGGCCGTAGAACACGCCGAAGCAGGAGAGGACGTAGCCGACGATGTCGTTGGCGCCGGCGGTGTATTTGACGAACTGCCGGAGGATCGGCCGCAGAAATAGGCAGCCGGCCCAGTAGAAGCCCACGAAGGCGACCACGAAGCCCAGCGCCAACTGGCCCGAGGGGACGTCGTAGAGCCAGTACCAGTCTTGGGGTGCGGCGGAGAGGGGCGGGGCGTCCACGGCGGTGCAGGCACGAGCGAAAGCCGCGGGTCCGGCCGCGGGCGGGAGCCCGCCGGTAGCGGGCGGGGTCAGCGAGGATCGTAGCACCGGGAAGCGACTACTTCACCTCGTCGCCGGCGAGGGCATAGATCGCCAGGTGGGTGCCGTCGGGGCCCCGCAATTCGTCGATTGTGAAGGTCCCGGCCACGGCCACGGGGCGGATCGAGAAGGCGGCGGTCTTGCCCGGCCGCATCCGCACTACGATGCAATCGT
>CAYRNG010000018.1:0-18917 GCA_964425395.1 uncultured Candidatus Kuenenia sp.
CAGGCAGGATGCCGAAAGCGCAGCCGCCATCGAGCGACCGGAGGGCAGGATGCCCGCAGGGAGCGTCCGGCGAGATGGCACGGGCAACCCCGACCCACGGAAGGGGCGGCGTCAACTGGCCGGCGGGATGGAATCCCGCCGCTACGGCTACGAGGGCGGCGTCAACTGGCCGGCGGGATGGAATCCCGCCGCTACGGCTGCGGCGACTTGGCCTTCTTGGGCGGGGAGAACTTGATCTTCTTGATCAAGGGCACCACCTCGTCGTCCCGGACGACTCCCGAGGCGGCCGTGATCGCGCTCACGACGTGGTCATACTTGAGCCCGGGGTCGCAGTCGAGCTCGAGCTCCGTCAGTTCGGCCCGCGACGTGTCGTTGCCGAAGGTGTCGAGGATCTGAGCCTGAATGGCCTGGGTCAACTTCTGGGCCGCCACTTCCTTGGCCCGCCGGGCCGCGTTGAGCTGGCCCTTGTTACCCTGGCGGGCCGCCTCCATGGCAGCGTCCACCATGGCTTCGGCCGAGGCGAGCTCATTGAGCAGGTCCTGGCCTGCCACCCCCTTGCCGCCGAGCTGCACGCCCGACAGCCGGCCATCCGGCGAGGCGGTCATCTTCACGATGATCGGGGGAATCGGGTTGTCCTCGGCCGCCCCGGCGCTGGCCCCGAGCGGCATCCGGATGTTGAAGTCGCCCTCCACGATCACCGTCTTGAGGGTCAGCATAAAGAACGTCAGCAGCTGGAACACGACGTCGATCATCGGCGTCATGTTGATGTCGATCTTGCTGGCGAGCTTGCTTTGGCGTTTGGCCATCTCAGGGCCCCTTGTACTCGGCCCGCAGGACGAACTTGTCGAAGCCCTTCTCCTGGCAGCTGCGGATGATCTGCTGGACGTCGCCGGTCTTGGCCCTGCCATCGGCCCGCACGACGACCGTCGCGGCCGAGGGCTCCTTGCGGGCCGCGAGCATCACGGCCTTTTCGTTCTCGAGGTAGTCCCCCAGGGCCACCAGCGCCACCGGCTCGCCGTTGTAGATCACCCGGCCGTCGTCCATGAGCTGGAGGGTGAGCGGATCGATGTCGGCATTCTCGACCGGCTTGGCCACCTGGCTGGTGGGCAGCTGGATCCGCTGATCCTGTTCGGCCTCGGTGAAATTCAACGTGAACATGAAGAACGTGATCAGCTGGAACGTGACGTCGATCATCGGCGTCATGTCGATGTCGGAACCCTCGGCTTTTTTTCGCTTGCCAGCCATGGTCAGCTCCGCTCCCGAACGATCCCCGCCATCACTTCTTGCCCATCGTCTGGAAGCGGCCCATCAGCCGGGTCGTTTCGTCGGTTGCCTCGGAGTTGATCTCCTCGAGCCAGTTGCGAAACATCTGGAAGAACAGCACCGCCGGGATGGCGATCCAGAGCCCGATCAGCGTGGTCACGAGCGCGGTCGAGATGCCGCCGGCGAGCTGGTCGGGCTTGGGGGCCACGCCCGGATTGTCGGCGATCTTCTTGAAGCTGCTCACCATGCCCGTCACCGTGCCGAGCAGGCCGAGCATCGGGGCCAGGGCACCGATCAGCGAGACGTAGCTGATCTTGTGCTCGAGCTTCATCTGCTCCTCGCCCTGGGCCTCTTCCATCGCCGCCAGGGCGGCGGGATAGCCGGCCTGGAGCTTGCCCATGCCCGCGGCCAGCACGTGGCCGAGATACGAGTCGTCGTTTTTGGCCAGTTCGTAGGCCGGCTGATACTCCTTGGCCTCCAGGTGCTGCTCGAACTGCTCCGCCAGGGCAGGGGGCAGCAGCACTGCCTTGCGGATCTGCAGGAAGCACATCACAAGCAGGGCTACGAGGATGAACGACAACAGGAGAAACACCGGGCCAAAGACCAAGCCGCAGGCATTGGCAATGTAGACGAGGAGGTTGCTGCCGCCGCCGGCCGAGCCGCCGTCATCCCCGTCGAAATCTTCCTGAGCGATGACGGCGTCCGGCGTGAGACAGGTCGCGACCACCACGAGCGAACCGATCAGGCAGGCGATCAGGAGCAGCCTCGCCCCGGCGACCAGCCCCGCTCGGCCGAGGCCGAACCACCGCCCGCTCCGCACCTGTTCAACCCCGGCAATGTCCATCGAAGAACTCCTTGGGAAAGATGAAAGACCGATTGTGTTCGAGAGCTTACGCGGGAGCGTCGGGTATCTTCCCGGCGGGTACGACTGCCTCCACCGCTTCAGCGTACCTTCGCGGCAGCCCGATCCGGAAGCCCCACCGCCGTCAGGAGGCTTTTCCGCCTCCGGCCAGCTTGGCGGCCCAGGGCGACTGTGGATAGTTGGTGGAGAGGGCCTGGGCCGCCTCCCGGGCCCGCTCCGGCTGGTTGGCGGCGTTCCAGAGCTCGACCAGATTGTAGAGAGCCTCGGCGTGGGCGGCCGGGAGGAGGTTGTGGACGAGGTCGACCGTCAGGAACGAGATCACGGCATCGTCATCCTTGCCCCCGGCGGCCCGCTGGCAACTGCCGAGCACGGTGTAGGCCGTCGCCAGGAGTTCCTTGTCTCCAGGAGCCGAGGCCCGGATCACGCCATCGGCCACGGCGATGCCCTCGGCCGCCTTGCCGCTCAGGGCGAGGCAGCGGGCTTTGCCCAACGCCGCCTCCCGCTTCTGGATGGCACTGGCCGTGTCCTCGGCGGAAGTTTTGACCTTCTCGGCCGCCTCAAACTCCTTGATGGCCTCGGCATACTTGCCCTGCTGCTGAAAAAGCGCGGCTTTGGCCGCGGCGGCCCGCACCTGGATCGCGGCCGGCCCGCGATCGAGCGCGGCATAGGCCTCGGCCGCCGGGGCGAACTTGCCCTGCAGGGCCCGCAGGTCGCCGAGCAGTTTGTGGCCGTCGTAGAAGTGGTGGGTCCGCGTGTTCCGCCCCAGGAAGGCCGCCAGGGGCTCTTCCACGGCGGCCGCCTCGGCCGCCGTGGAAGCCGCGCGGCCGGCAGCCGCCAACTTCAGGTAGTCGTATTCCTCCCGTAGCCGCGGCTCGAGGCCCGCCAATTCGTCGCCTTCGATTTTCTCGAGTTCTTCCACCGCGCCCCGGGCATCTCGCCGCACGAGCAGGCCGCGGGCGCTCCGCAGGCTGTCGGGCTCGCCATCGAAGGAGACGACCCGGATATCAACGATGCTGAGTTTGCGAACCCCCGTCCGGTCTTCGATCTCGACCGTGTCTGGAGCAAGGCCCACCAGTGACCCGCGAATCGTCTCCCCGGTTTGGGAGGTGACCATATCGACGGCCATGGCCGCCGGAGCCGAGCCGAGGAGCGCGGCCCCGGCCAAGCACCTGCCCAAGCCCGCAGCCATCCGAAGCATCGAGTTCCTCCTCCCGCTCATTCGTCACCTCCTGCCGCCCGCTTGGGCTCGTCGATCGCCGCGAATCCCCGCGGATTGGCCTCACCGAGTTCGCGCTGAACCTGCCGGAGCAACTGTTCAAACTTCTTCTCGAGGGCCGGGCCGCCCAGGTCGGGGTAGAGCTTGCGGGTCATCGCGATGGCCGTCGCCGCCGTCTCGAGGCGGGCCTTCTTGTCGGCCTGCTTGCCGGGCAGGCGGGCCCTGGCCAGCAGGCATTCCACCACCTGGAGGCGGGCGTTGAAGAAGGTGGTCTGGGCCTGGAGGGCCCGCTCGTCGCTGCCCGAAAGCCCCTGCCGAGCCAGCTTGTTGGCGATGTTGCCCCAGCCCCAGATCGTGACCGGGTCTCCCCGCCGGCCGCCGGCCGCCTCCCGGTAGAGGCCATCGGCCTTGTTCGAGTCGCCTGCGTCTGCCGCCGCCGCTGCCGCCGCCTGGAGGAGTTCGGCCGCCTGGATCTGGGTGTCGAGAGAATTCTGCCGCTTGGGATCGGCCAGGATCCAGTCGACCTGCTTCTGGGCTTCGTCCCATTGCCGAAGCTCGCGGTTGATGTTCGCCATCCTCAGCCGGATCGAGGGCTCGAATCGGGCGACCTCCGGATCGGACGACTTTTCGAGGAGCTTTCCGTAGACATCGGCCGACCGCTGGAGGTAGCGATCCGCCTTGGCCTTGGGCACGATTGCTCCCGTTCCCTGGCCCGAGCCGAGGGTCAGGAAGGTGGTGGCCACCCACATTTGCGAGGAGATCTTCGAGTCGCGGCTCGCCACCCGGTCGAGAAACTTCTCGAAGCCCCCTAGGATCTTTTCCGCCTTGGCCCGAACCTGCGGGTCGGCCGCCTTGCCGCCCGCCCCGAGCTGCTCGAGCTGGGACTGAAGGTCGCGGCCCATCGAGAGATACATGGCCGTCAGCTTGGCCGAAGCCTCTTCCCCCTTACCGGCCGCCTTCTCGAGGCCGTCCATGGCCGTCTGGGCGTCGTCGAACTTCTCCGCCTGGATGAAGAGCCGCAGGGCCAGGGTGAGCGTGGCCTCGGCCAGCGAGCCCTGCTGGACGAGCGGGTGATTGGCGGCCACCAGCGTCCAGGGGCCGTAGACCGGATGCTCGAGCACCGCCAGCGCCTTGGCGTTGTCGTCGTCGTCCATCGCGATCTGCACCCGCGACAGGGCCCCGGCCTCGAGCAGCGAGGCCATGGGGCCGGCCGGCAGGGCGGTGGCGTCGGCCAGGCCGGCCAAGGCCTCGTCGAGCGACTGGCGGGCCGTCACCTTCCAGACCTCGATCGTCTTGTCGTCGGGCCGCGAAGCCTCATCCCCGCGCCGGGCCTCCTGCACGTCCCGCCAGAGGGCCGTGCCGGCCCGGAGGAGCACCTCGCCCCGCCGCGGCGAGGCGGCCGGCACCTGACCGATGATCGATACGATGGCCGCCGGGTCACGGGCGGCCACGGCCGCGCCGATCGCGATCACGGCCGCATCGGCGCTCTCGGCCTCGTCCGGCCAGACCCGCATCACGATCCCGGCCAGGTCGGCCGCCTGCCTGCGGGCCTCGCTGCGGGCCTCTCCCTCGGCCTTCTGGGCCGCCTGTTGCCAGGAGGCCATCGCGATCTTGGCCGCCTGCCGGGCGCCCTTGGCGTTCGGGTAGCGGTCCACGAGCAGGCGGCCCAGGCCGGCCGACTCCGCGAACCGCTGCCCGTCGTAGAGCAGGTAGGTGAGCAGGTAGCGGGCGTGGTTGATCTCGTCGATCGAGGCGTCCTGGAGGGCGTCGTCGGCCGCCGGATCGGCCGACAGCGGCTGGGCAATCCCGGCGAGCTTGAGCGCCTCCTCGAGCTTGGCGATCGTCTCGTCGCGGGCGGTGCCGGCCGCCGCCTTGGCCACGGCCGCCTTGTTGGCATCATTGCCGGCCGCCTTCACCTCCGCCAGCCGCTCCTGCATCGTGGCCAGCGTCACCTTCGCCTCGTCCATCGCCATCGCGAAGGTCTTGTCTCCCTCAGCCACCACCTTGCCGAGTTTGGCGGCCAGCTCCCGGGCCTCGGCCGAGAAGTCGGCATTGGCCGTGGCCACCTCGGTGGCCAGCTTCTTGGCATCGGCCTGGAGGCGGGTGCGATCGGCCTTGGTCTTGGCATCCTTGGGATCGAGGCCTTCAGCCCAGGCGTTGAGTATCGCGGCTGCCCGATACTTGAGGCCCAGCCAGTCGGCGTCGAGCCGCGCGCCGGGCAGCCGCTTCACGTCTTCGAGGGCGAACTTCCGGGCCGAGTCGTCGAGCTTAAACTTCTTCTGGGCCAGCAGGCACTCGAGCGTCGTGTTGAGAGCCCTTGACCGCAGTAGGATCGCCAGCGGCATCTTCTGATCGAGCAACGTGAGCATTGCCAGCGTGCTGACCGCCTGCTCGTGCTTGCCGAGGGCGGCATAGTTACGGCCCTCGTAGTAGCGGGCGAACAGCCCGCCCCCCTTGGTCGGATACTTGTCGGCGATCTCCTTGAACATCTTCGCCGACTCGGTGATCGTCTCGGTCCACTCCTTCGACTTCTCGGGATAGGCCTTGGCCTTCTCGAACATCGCCGCCGCCGCCGCCAGCCGGGTCTGGATCAGCTTGCCCTGGAGGGCTTCCTGATCTTCCGAGAGGGCCTCGAGCTCTCGCCGTTGGGGCACCGTCAGCCTCCCCTTCGGCTTGCCATCCTCGCCCTTTTCGATGTCCTTGAGGGTCTTCACCCGAGCGGTCACCTCGCGGAGCACCTTGAGCACCGCATCCTCGGCATTGGTGACCTCCTTGATCTCCTCGCCCGGCTTGACCGTCCCCCGAAGGCTCTTGATGGCACCGTCGAAGAAGCCGATCGCTTCGGCCCGCAGGGCAGCGGCGTCGGCCCCGGGCCGGTTGGCCTGGTCGGCCTTGGTGCGGCCCCGTTCAATGAGCAGGTTGCCCCGCTGGGTGAAGGCGGCGATCGCCTGCTGGTCGGTGATCGCCCCTGAGCCCAGGAAGGCATCGAGCGACTTCTGGGCCTCGTCGAGGTAGCCGGCCCGCTTCTTGCTGTCGGCTTCGGTGCGGCTGATGGTCACGAGGGCCGCAGCCCGCCGGAAGGCCGCCTCCTTCTTGAGCTCCGGCGAGGCATCCTTGTCGGCCTCCACCCGGTCGAGGACCAAGAGCGAAATGTCGGGCATCTGCCGCTCCTCGAGGGCCTCGAGAAGACCGCGGGTGCTGACATCGGCGGCCGTTTCGGCGCCGGCTGTCGCGGCAAACCCCAGCGCCAGGGCAGCCGCGAGAACCGGGAGCCCCAGACCCGTGCCGGGGCCCGAACTGAGGCCCGATCGAAGGTTGCCGACGATGCTGCGCATGATGCCCCGCTGTCTTTCGAGAACGCGATTCAGACGTCCGATTTTTTCATTGTGCGAGGCGGGCGAGCGGCCGTCAAACCGGGGCGGTGCTTGCCCCGCCTACCATGCCAGCAGTCGTCCGCTCCGCGGCTGCTCGAAGCCGGTCGCGAGGGCGGCGGCAAAGGGAGTGAGATCGCCGCGGCTCCGCCAGGCTTCCAGCAGCGACTCGACCGCCGCCACCCGCGCCGCCGGTCGCTCGAGGTGGCCCGAGCCGGCGGCCAGTTCGCCGACAGCCACCGCCAAGAGGAGCTCGCAGCCGTGGGGCGAGGGCAGTGCGGCGGCGAGATCGTCGGCCGTGGCCGGACCGCGGGCCTCGAGCCGCTGCCGGCCGTCGCCCGCCGCCTGCCAGCTGATCGCGGCCGTCACCAGGGCCTCTGGAGCGACCCGCTTCCGGGGCACCACCTCGTAGACCGCGCGGACGGTCTCCCCGGCATGGAGATCGATCGATCCAGGGGCCGTCGTGGCCAGCGACTGGACGGCTGACTGGCGGTGGCCGATCAGCCGGTAGCGGGCCACCTGGCGGGGGTCGAATCGCACCTCGAGTTCGCAGTCGGCCGCCACGAGCGTGTCCTGACCGGTCGCCTGCCGGAGCAGCGCCCGCCGGATCGAAACCGCATCGGAGCTGGTGCGGCCGAAGGTCGGCTCGCCGCGGCTCTCCGGCGAGAGCGTGGCCGCGTCGAGGATCACGAACCGGCAGCCGCCGGCGGGCTGCGCGGCGAGCGTGTCGCCGCCCACCTCGGAAAGGGCCGCCTGCCAGGCGGTGAGCGGCTCCCGGGCCTCCCCCCGCACCCGTTCCAGGCTCGCGGCATGGGCCACGACCACCACCCGTCCGGAGCGAACCGCCAGGGCCAGCCCCGCGTCGAGATCGGACGAGGCCGCCGCCGGCTGCCACTCGAGATCGGCTGCCAGCGTCGCCAGCTGCCCGGCATCGGCGGCCCGGGCGGCCACCCGGGCCCGGGGCCCAGAGAGCACGACGGTGACCCGATCGGCGGGGGCGAGGTTGGCCGCCACCGCGGCCAGGCCCCGGCAGATGCGGGGCCAGGCACCGGGGTCGCCGGCGGCCGCCTGATCGAGCACGAGCGTCAGTTCGAGCGGGGCCGCCGCCGACCGCTCGAGCCGGCCGGCCGAGGCCGCCACCTCGACGAGCAGACTCGACCCCTCGCCCGCCGCCGGCCACGATCGCACCGCGTGAATCAAGAGCCCGACCGGCTGGGTCGGGGCGGTGGGGATGCCCGCAGCCGGCATCGCGGCCAGCACCTCCTCGGCGCGAAGCTTTCCGCGGCCGCGGGGCCTGCCCGCCAGAAGCGCGTCATAACTGGTCGTCGCCAGCGCGAGGGGAGGGCGGTCCACGGCCAGCCGGTCGGAGGCGGCCGGATCGATGAACGGCTGCTCGCCGTAGGTCATCTCGAAAGCCAGGTCGTAGCCCGCCACCCGCGGCACCCGCCGCCGCGAGGCCGACGGAATCTCGACGGTCGTCAGGGCCGGCGGACCGGGCGAGGCGGCCAGGTCGTCCGGCCAGACTGGAGCCCCGCGCACGATGAGCGGCTCACCTGGTTCAGCCGCTGCGGTAGCGAACAGCCCTGCCGCTTCATCCTCGGCCGCGGCCGCGGGCGACGGGGCCGGTGCCGCCGGACCCGGGCTGAAGGGCGGCGTGGGGGCGGCGACGAGGCCCCGCGAACCCTCGGCATCGGGGCCGGGATCCGCGGCAGGCACGCCCGCCGGCGGGGCCGGCACCGCTCCGGTTTGCGGCCCCGACAGGAGTGCTCCGGGCCGCTTACCGGCCGCCGCGACCGGCCCCTGGCCGCCCGCTTCCCGCGGCATCTCGAGCCGTCGGGAAAACTCGATCCCCGCCACGGCCAGGAGCCCCGCCAGCCCCAGCGCCATGGCCACTGAGGCCGCCTCCCGGGCCAGGCGGGGCAGCTCGAGAGCCCAGCGGCCCGCTCGCTCGGCCCGGTTCGATCCCGGCCCCTGCAGTCGGAGGCCGGCCGCGTCGCCACGGAGTCGCTCGAGATCGACCGTGCCATCGCGGCGGCGGGTCGGCTGGGCCTCGAGCCCGGCACGGATCCGCGGGGCGAGGTCGGCCGGCACCGGGACGGCCGCGAGCATCCGATCGAGCTCGTCGTCGGCAAACACCGCCTCCGGCCGCAGCCCTGCCGGCCAGGCCGGCGGCAGGGGCACGTTCCTGAGGGCATCGTCGATCAGGCGGCCGTCGTCGTTCATGGTGTTCGTGTCGCTCGTGTCGCTCAGGGGAGGCGTGTCAGGCCGGGCCGGGCCTGCCCGGCTTCGGTCCGCGGCCATTCGAGGAAGCTGCCGCGGACCGGGCGAGCAGATCCTCTCGCAGCCGGCTGCGGGCCCGGCTGACCCGCGAGAGCACCGTGCCCAGCGGCACGCCCAGCATGTCGGCCGTCTCCTGATGGGTCAGCTCGCCGACCACCACCAGGAGGAGCGTCTCCCGCAATTCCGTGGGCAGCCGGCCCAGGGCCTCCTGGACCACCGCCGAGAGCTCGGCGGCGAAGGGGTCGGCATCCGGCTGGCCCGGCTGGGCCAGGTCGCCGCCGGCCGGCAGCTCCCGCCGCTCCCGCTTCCGCCAGTGATCGCTGGCCCGCCGCCTGAGGATCGCCAGCAGCCAGGCCCGCTCGCTCCGGGCCGGGTCGTAGAGATGCCGGCTCAGCCAGGCCGAGCGAAAGGCATCCTGGACCACGTCCTCGGCATCGTGGCGATTGCCGAGCTGGCGAAAGGCCACGCGGTAGAGAACGGCGGCATGCTCGGTAACCCATCGGTCGAAAACGTCGCCGCCGGAGGAAGCGGGTGAGGGGGACATGGGGGCAGGCCCGGGGCCCAGGAAAGTGCCCGGCGGGGCCTCTGCCCAGCCGGATCGAGTTCCCGACGCGAAGCCGGCATTATTCCCGGCCGCTGCCCGCCTGTCGCCCCGGGCCGGCCAGCCAGGCCGGCAGGGCACCCGCCGGGGGCAGTTTGACCACCCGGGCCGAGCGGATGCCGGGGCACTCCCGGACCGCCTGCATCGCCTCGGGGGAAGGCTCCTGGTCGAGGTTCAAGACCCCGATCGCGTCCCCCCCCGGCGTGGCCCGGCCCACCGACATCTGCGCGATGTTGATCCCCAGCTTGCCGAAGGTGGTGCCGACTCGGCCGATGATCCCCGGCACGTCCTGGTGGGTGAACACCAACAGCGTGCCGTCGAGGTAGGCCTCCAGCCGGTGGCTCTCCAGCTGCACGAGCCTGGGCATCGAGCGGCCGAACAGCGTGCCGGCCGCCCGGTGGACCCGGTCGCCCGAGACGAGGTCCACCGCCACCACCGAGCTGAAGGCGCCCGGATCGGTGCGGCTCTGCTCGACCAGCTCGATGCCCCGGTCGCGGAGCAGAACCTCGGCGTTGACGATGTTGACATCTTCGAGCGCGTGCTCCAAGAGCCCGGCCGCGAAGGCCGCCGTCACCAGCCGGGTGTTGCGGCCGGCGATCTCGCCCCGGTAGGCGATCGAGCAGGAGCGGGGCTGGCCGCCGTCGAGCTGGGCCACGAGCAGCCCCAGCCGCCAGGCCAGCCCCAGAAACCCGCGGACGCCCTCGAGGGCCGCCTGATCGATGGGGGCCGCGTTGACGGCATGCCGGATCGCGCCGCTGGTGAGGTAATCCACGAGCAGGCCCACCCCCTCGACGGCCACCTGCGACTGGGCCTCCTCGGTGCTGGCCCCCAGATGGGGCGTGACCACCACGCCCGGCATCCCAAACAGCGGGCTGTCGGTGCAGGGCTCCTGCTCGAAGACGTCGAGGGCCACTCCCGCGATCACGCCCCGCTCGAGGCCGGCCGCCAGGGCCGCTTCGTCGTAGATCCCGCCCCGGGCGCAGTTCACCAGCCGCACGCCCGGCTTGAGCAGGGCCAGCTCCTCCATCCCGACCAGGTGGCGGGTCTCCTCGGTCAGCGGCGTGTGGACGGAGAGGTAATCGACGTGGGGCAGCATCCCCCGGACGCTGTCAAAAAGCTCGATCCCCATCTCGGCGGCCCGGTCGGGGGCCAGGAAGGGGTCGAAGCCCAAGACCCGCATGTCGAAGGCCCGGGCCCGGGCGGCCACGGCCTGGCCGATTCGGCCCAGGCCCACGATCCCCAGCGCCTTCCCGGCCAGCTGCACGCCCATGAACTTGTTGCGGTCCCAGGCATGCCCCTTGAGGCTGGCGTCGGCCGCGGCCACGTTGCGGGACAGCCCCAACAAGAGCGCGAAGGCGTGTTCCGCCGTGCTCACGGTGTTGCCGGCCGGGGTGTTCATCACCACGATCCCCTGCCGGGTGGCCGCTTCCTTGTCGATGTTGTCGGTGCCCACGCCGGCCCGCACGATCGCCCGCAGCCGGGTGTTGCCGGCCAGCGACTCAGGCGTGATCTTCACGCCGCTGCGGCAGATCGCCCCGTCGTGGCGGGCGAGGGCCTCGCGAAGCGGCTCTCCCTTGAGGCCGGTGACCACCTCATAGGTGATGCCCTGGGTGGCGGCGGCGTCGAGGGCCGCCAGGCCGTCGGGGCTGAGCGTGTCGAGGACGATGATCGAGGGCATGGTGGTCTCCGGGATTCGGGTGCAGCGAAGGGGCCGTCAGCGGGCGGCCCCGGCCCCGGCATCGGCCGCCGCTTCCATAAAGGCCAGCATGTGGTCCCGCAGCGCCTCCACGCCGGCCAGCGGCATCGCGTTGTAGATGCTCGCCCGGATGCCCCCCACGGAGCGATGCCCCTTCAAGTCGAAAAGGCCCTTGGCGGCGGCCGAGGCCACGAATTCCTTCTCGAGCGCCGCGTCGGGCAGCCGGAAGGTGACGTTCATGTCGGAGCGGCACTCGGGCCGGGCATGGCCGGCGTAGAACCCGCCCGAGGCGTCGAGCACGTCGTAGAGGAGCTTGGCCTTGGCGGCATTGTGGCTGGCCATCGCGGCCAGGCCCCCGATCTCGTCGCGGATCCACCGGCAGACGAGCCCCAGGATGTAGATCGCGAACACTGGCGGCGTGTTGGGCCGCGAGCCATCCTTCACATAGGTGCGGTAGTCGAGCATCCGGGGCAGGTCGGCCGGGATCCCCTCGAGGATGTCCTTGCGGATGATCACCACGGTCACCCCGGCGATCCCGGCGTTCTTCTGGGCACAGGCGTAGATCAGGCCGTGCCGGGCCACGTCGATCGGCCGGGAGAGGAAGTCGCTCGAGCAGTCGCAGACCAGCGGGGCCGCCCCGACCTCGGGATCCCGCTTCCATTGCACGCCCTGGATCGTCTCGTTGCTCGTGATGTGCACGTAGGCCGCCTTGGCCGAGAGGGCGATCTCGCCGGGGCCCGGCAGGCGGTCGTAATTCGTCTCGCCGCAGTCCCAGGCGACATGCACGGAGCCCTCCCGGCGGGCCTCCTTGATCGCTGCCGAGCCCCAGGTGCCGGAGAGCACGTAGTCGGCCGCCTCGGCCCGCCCCCGGAGGAGGTTCATCGGGACCATCGAAAACTGCAGACTCGCGCCCCCCTGGAGGAACACGATCTCGTGGTCGGGGCCCACGCCGAGCAGCTCGCGGAGGGCGGCGAGCGTCTCCTCCAGGATCTGGTCGAAGGCCGGGCTGCGGTGGCTGATCTCGAGCACCGACATCCCGACGCCGGGCAGGGCGACAAGTTCGTCCCGCGCTTGCTCCAGCACCGGCAGGGGCAGCACTGCCGGGCCGGGGGAGAAGTTGAAGACGCGGTCAGCCATCGGGCGATACCGGGATCCGGAAAACTGCGGGCAGAATAGGCCCGGGAGCGGAACCGGTCAACGGGCCGGCGCCCACGACGTGCCGGAGGCGTCGCTGGGGGCAACGCTGCCGTCGGCCGGCGGCGTTGGCGGGGGCAATGCGGCCGTCCGCACCGCGGCCGCCTGGCTGGTTTCGAGCGCCGCCACACGGGCCGCCAGGGCCGGCTGGCGGGGATCGACGGCCAGCGACCGCGAGTAGTTGGCGATGGCCTGGCCCGGATCCCCGGCGGCCTCGCGAAGCTGGCCGATGGCCACCAGGGCCCGGGGGTTGTCGGGTTCGAGCCGGAGCGCGTCGATCAGCTGGTTTTCGGCCTCGCGGAGGTCGCCGTGCTCCTCGGCCAGCCGGGCCAGCTCGATGTGGGGCTGCGGATTGCCGGGGCGGCTGGCGGCCCACGCCTGGAGGTTGCCCACGGCCTCCTCGCCGCGGCTGTCCTCGACCAGCAGCACCGCCAGGGCCCGCTGGCAGGCAACGTGATCGGGATTCCGGGCCAGGCAGAGGTGGTAATACTGCTCGGCCACCTGCCGGTCGGCGGCGTTGCCGAACACCTTGGCCTGCTGGTGGTAGGTGGCCCCCAGGTTATAGAAGCAGTCGGGGTTGCCGGGCTGGCGGGCCAGGGCCTGCTGGAAGTGGTTCACGGCCCCGAGGTAGTTGCCCTGCTGGTAGAGCTGGACCCCCTGCGAGGAGTCGTTGCGACCCATCCCGCCGCAGCCGAGGGCGGCAGCGAGGCCAAGCAACATCAGCGGGCAGGCAGACGGTGAACGCACGGGGCTACGATTCCGGACGCGGGGCCGGGAAAGGTATCGGCCCGCCCCGGCCCGCAGCAACCCCGGCCAGACCCGCAAAAACCGGGGGATTATCGGCCTGTCGCGGCTCGTGGGCCGCCACGTAGCGGATTCCTTGGGGGCGATGTTCTCTCCGCTCCAACGCACCGTCCCCTGGCTCGCGCCAGGGGTTTTTTATGGCCCCCGGCGCGAGCAGCGGATAGAAACCCCGGGCGCGAGCCCGGGGACGGTGGGAATGGAAACCATCCCGTTCTCTCCACCGCAGCGGCATGCCCCACCCATCCCGCCGGCCAGTTGATGTCGCGGCCCCGCTTATCCGGCGACGGGCTCGCGGTGGTAGCCGAGCGACTTGACGACCTCGAGGATCTCGCTGCAGGTGGGGAACATCCGGCCGCTGGTCCGCTTGTAGAGATCGAGTGCCTGCATGAACTCGACCTCCTCGGGGAGGTAGTCACGCTCGCAGGTGGCCGGATCGATCAGCCGCCGGCGGCCGTGGCGGATGGCGGGACGGCCGGCGGAACTCGAACGCCGGGCGGAGCGGGGGGCCTTGGTGGTGGCGGTGGCGGCGGGCATGGTCGCTATTCTCCGGGGGGTGGCTCGAACTGCCAGAACGGTCTCGGCCGCGGTGGCAAACTCTGCCGGAAGCATGACCGCTGCCGGCGGGGCAAGCGGTGCCGGCCAGCGAAACCTGGGCGAAAAAATCGGTCGGCCGGCCCGCAGGACCGGCCCAGCCCGCACAGTCGGCCCTACTTCCGGTCGAAGAACTTCTTGAGGGCCTCGGCCGCGGCGTCGCGGGAGGAGTCGGCCTTCTTGGCCGCCGCCGACTGGGGCAGGCTGCCCGGCTTCTCCTTGGCCTCGCGGGCCGCCTTCAGCTCGTCGAGCGAAAGCGCGGTGGTCGAGCGGGCCGCCGCTTCGGGCTCGGGCTCGGCTTCGGCCGGTTCGGCCGGACGCCGGCCGACGACCGTCTCTTCGTGCTGGTCTGCTGCCCCGTCGCCGGTGTCATTCGGGGAGTTGCGGGTCGTGTCGGACGAGCCGGCTGGATCTCCGTCGGCCGTCAGCCAGCGGGAAACCTCCTCCTCGGCCCCCCCGGCAGCCGTCGGGGCCCGGCAGGAGACCTTGAGCTCGAGCGAGCCCACCCGGATCAGGTCGCCGTCGGCGAGCTTGGTCCGGGTGGCCGGCTCGATCCGGGTGCCGTTCACGAACGTGCCGTTGCGGCTCTTGAGATCCTCGACCCACACATCGGCGGGCCCCACGATCACGGCGCAGTGCCGGCGGCTCACCTCGTCGCTGAGCGGCCGTACATCGCACTCCTCGGCCCGGCCGATGAGGAGCTTGTTGCGCTTGATCGAGATGCTTCGGCCGGCACTCTTGCCGGAGGCAACAATGAGCTTCGTGACCATGAACCCGGGCAACGTCCCGCGAGGACCGCGGCACTCGGAAGGAAACGGCAGGAGGGAAAGTTTTCCGGACCGCCAACGCGGGCCCGGCGCGGAGTGTACCACCCTCGGGTGACGGCTGAATACCCCGCGGCTCGAGCAACCCGAGCCCCACGCCTCACCGCCGCCGCAGCCAGGCGGGGTCGCGAAATCGCCCCGCGACGGCCGCGATCTCCGGGCCATGGGCCGGGGCGAAGCCGCCCGCTGCCCAGGCGGCGGTGGTGGCCGTCGCGGCGGCGAGCCGCTCGAGCCAGGCGGCGGCGAGCTCGCGAGGGTCGATCGTGCCGGCGGCCGGGCAGAGCTCCCGCAGCCCCGGATGGGCTGCGGCCGGGCCGACCTCTCGGGGCCGCTCGAGCAGCAGGCTGCCGTGCTGGAGCACCGCCGCCTGGAGCCGCCGCTGGGCGCTGCCGAGGATTTTGTGGCCGGCGGCGGTAGGGCCGGGCACGACCAGATCGCCCCGCGCCCGGCGGTCGAAGCAGAACAGCCGCGTTTCGTCGCCGGCCCGATCGGCATGGCCGGGGTGGAGCGTGGCTGCGATGCCCCGTTCGCTGAGCACGCCGGCCAGGGCCTCGTGAAAGGCGTCGTAGAGCACCTGGGGGGTTTGGCCCCAGGAGTGCTGCCGGGGAACGGCCACGGCGTAGGTCAGGTCGCTGCCGTGCACGATCCCGCCCCCGCCGCTGGGCCGGCGGACGAGCGGCAGCCCGGCGATCTCGGCAGCGGCCTCCGCGGCCGCGACCGGCTGAAAGCCTCCGAGCGAGAAGGTGGCTTCGCTCCAACCGTAGAACCGCACGAGCACACGGCCCTGCCGGGCGGCCTCGGCGGCCAGCACCTCGTCGGCGGCCATGTTGACAGCCCCGAGCGCCGGCTCGTCCCACCAGGCGAGCATCGCGTCGCCGGGCATCAGTGGGGCAGGCTCTTCACGACCGCGTCGTAGCCCGCCTCGTCGAGGAGCCCGGTCAGTTCGGCGGTGTCGGCGGGCCGAATCTTGACCAGCCAGCCGCCGCCGTAGGGATCCTGGCCGAGCGTCTCGAGACTGCCGGGCAGGGTGGTGTTGACGGCGACGATCTCCCCCGACACCGGGGCGTAGAAGTCGCTGACCGCCTTGACGCTCTCGATCTCGCCGATCGACTCGCCGGCCTTGACCGTCCGGCCGACCGGGGGCAGCTGCATGAACACCAGGTCGGTGAGGGCCTCGACCGCGTAGGCGGAGATGCCCACGGTGGCCAGGCCGTCGGCGTCCAGGCTGACCCACTCGTGCGTCTTGGCGAACTTCCGATCCGAGGCCATGCGATCACTCCCGAGGTGGTGAAGGAAAGGAGAAACACGGACCCGGAAATAGTATCGCGGATCGAGATTTTTTTCGTGACCCTTGTAGGTCCGTCACGCCGTGACGGACGATTGGAGCCGCCACCCAAAACCACTTCCGAATAGCCCGTGCCGGCGGCCCGGGCCTACAAGCCATCTCGCCGGACGCTCGAGCAGGATACCGCCGCGGCTCGGTTTCAGGGGGCTGGCCGGCGGTAGAAGGGCAGGGGGGCCACGTGGGCCGGCTCCACCGCCCCGCGGACGAGCACGTCGAGCGGCGTGCCCTCGGCGGCCTGGCTCCGCTCGACGAGCGCCATCGCGGCGGCGGTGCCGAGCGTGGGGCAATAGCTGCCGCTGGTCACCCGCCCGACCTCGGCGGCGGCGTCGCTCGGCAGGGTCACGGCCGCTCCCTCGCGGGCGGCCCGGCGGCCGCTGAACAGAAGCCCCACGCGGACCGGCCCGGCCCGCTCGGCCTCGAGGGCTCTGAGCGGGGCCGCGCCGGGAAAGGTGCGGGGCTCGCCGCCGGTCGAGGCGAGGTTGATGGCGAAGCCGAGGCCGAGGGCGAAGGGGTCACTCGAGGCGACGAGCTCGTGGCCGTAGAGCGGCATCCCGGCCTCGAGCCGGAGCGTGTCTCGGGCCCCGAGGCCGCTGGCTGCCAGGCCAAGCGGGCCGCCTGCGTTCAGGATCGCCTCCCAGACCGGGAGGGCGTCGGCCGCGGCCACCACGAGCTCCAGGCCGTCTTCGCCGGTGTAGCCGGTGCGGCTGACGGCCGCCGGTCGGCCGGCGACCGTAGCCGTCGTGGCCCGGTAGTTTTTCAGGGCCGCGATCCGGGCCGCGGCGGCCGCGTCGCCCAGGCCGGTCACGATCTCGACGGCCCGCGGGCCCTGCACCGCGATCATCGCCGTCGCGAGGGTCTGGTCGGTGAGCGACACCCCGCCGGCCGGCAGCCGGCCGGTCAGCCAGTCCACCACGCGGTCGCGATTGCTGGCGTTGACCACGAGTGACAGCCGCGGCGAGCCGTCGGCGGCGTCAGCCTCGCGGGCCACGAGGGCGTCGTCGAGGATCGCGAGGCCGCTCGGCCCCTCGTCGCTCGTGATGAGCGTGTAGCGAACCTGGCCCGGGGCGAGGTCGGCGACGCGGCGGGTGAGCAGCGACTCCAGCCAGTCGATCGCGGCCGGGCCGGAGACGTTCAGCCGGCCCATGTGGGAGACGTCGAACAGGCCGGCCGCCCGCCGGGTGGCCAGGTGCTCCTCGACGATCGATCCATACTGCACCGGCATGGTCCAGCCGGCGAAATCGACCATCCGGCCGCCGTGGGCGGCGTGCCAGCCGGCGAGCGGGGTTTCAAGAAGCGGCGCTGGCATGGGCGGAGGGTGCTCGGGGCGGCGAAGGCGATCTGGCGAGAGCGGCCGGGAGTCTAGCAAGCCCGCGGCATCCGCCGGCGACGTAGCAGCGGGTTTTTTAACCCGCCGGCCGGTTGACGCCTCGCACGTAGCGGCGGGATTCCATCCCGCCGGCCAGTTGGCGATGCGTTACCGGTGCCGCCGTTTCCGGTTGGCTTCGTCGCGCTGCCCGCGGGTAATAAACCCGCGGCTACGTGGCGTCAGCGGCGCCGCAAAATCGATTGGCCGAACCCGCGGCTACGTGGCGCCGGTGCCGTCGCGGAATCGATCTGCCAAACGGCGGCTACGGTCCGCGGCGCTGGCGGCGGCCGCGGGGCGGGGCCGGGCCGCGGGCCCGCTGGGCCGGCCGCTTGCCGCGGCGGACCCGGCCGTCCACGAGCCGGAAGTTGAGCTCGCGACGGTCGAGATCGACCCGCTCGACGGCCACCCGCAGCCGGTCGCCCAGCCGATAAACCTGCCCCGGCCGATGGCCCGAGAGGGTGTGGCTGGCCCGGTCGTAGCGGTAGCGGTCGGCCGGCAGGCTCTCCAGCGGCACGAGCCCCTCGGCCGGCAGCTCGAGGCCCTGCACGAAGATCCCGAAGGCCTCCACGCCCGTGACCACCGCATCGAGCTCATGGCCGATCCGGGACGAGAGGAAGAGAAGCAGCTTGAGCTTCACGAGCTCCCGCTCGGCCGCCTCCGCCCGCCGCTCGAGATCGGAGCAGTCGCTGCCCAGCTGAAGCAGCCCGTCGGCAGGCACCCGCCGGCCCGCCGCCAGGGCGTCCAAGGCCCGGTGGATCGTGAGGTCGGGATAGCGGCGGATCGGCGAGGTGAAGTGGCAGTAGCAGTCGCTCGCCAGGGCGTAGTGGCCGTCTTCCTGGGGGCCGTAGACCGCCCGCGACAGGCTGCGGAGCACCGCGTAGTGGACGGCATGCTCCTCCGGCCGGCCGCGGGCCAGGTCGAGCAGCCGCTGAAGCTCGAAGCGGCTCTCCAGCGAATCGACCTCGAAGCCCAGCTCGGTGACGAACTCCGTCAACTGCCGGAGCTTGCGGAGGTCGGGGGCGGGATGGATCCGCCGCAGGAAGCCGGACCCGGCGGCGGCCAGCGCCCCGGCCACCGCCTCGTTGGCCGAGAGCATGAACTCCTCGATGATCTGGTGGCTCTCGGTGTTTTCGACCAGATGGGCCCCCGCCACGCGGCCGTCGCGGTCGAGGTCGATCTTCACCTCCGGCCGCTCCAGGTGGAGGGCGCCGCGAGAGAGCCGCCGGGCCCTGAGGATCCGGGCCAGATCCCGCATTCGGCCGAGCAGGGCCCGCACGTCGGCGGTGATCTCGAGCTTCCGGGTGGCGGGATCGGCCAGGAAGACATCGACCTCCTCGTAGGCGAACCGCCGGCAGCTCTTGATGGCCGTCGTCTCCACGGCCGTGTGCACCGGCACTCCCTCGGCCGTGAACTCGATCCAGCAGGTCTTGGCGTAGCGGACCTTGTCGGGCTGGAGGCTGGCCAGGTTGTTGGACACGATCTCGGGGATCATCGGGATCACCCG
>CAYRNG010000019.1:0-1859 GCA_964425395.1 uncultured Candidatus Kuenenia sp.
TCTCAAGGTCCAGATCGACGGCGACCCCTACATCATGATCGAGTGCAACTTCGTGAAGCCGGGCAAGGGGCAGGCGCTCTACAAGTGCAAGCTGCGAAATCTGCTCCGCAACACGGTGCTCGACCGGACCTACAAGAGCGGCGATTCCCTCGACGCGGCCGACATCACCACGATCGACGCCCAGTATCTCTACAAGCAGGGAGACGCGTTCGTGTTCATGGATCAGGAGAGCTACGAGCAATACGAGCTCTCCAAGGAGCAGGTGGACGACTCCTGGAAGTGGATCAAGGAGGGCACGATCTGCTCGATGCTGCTCTACAACGGCAACCCGATCTCGATGGAGCCGCCCCAGCACATGGCCCTGCTCGTGGAGTATGCCGAGCCGGCCGTCCGCGGCAACACGGCCACCAACCTCACCAAGCCGGTCAAGCTCGAAACCGGGGCCGAGATCATGGTGCCGGCCTTCATCGAGCAGGGCGAGACCGTGAAGGTCGACACCCGGACCGGCGAATACCTCGAGCGGGTCAAGGTGTAGGACGGCCCTGGCACGCGGGTTCGGGCAGGGGACTGCACCCCAAGGGGACCGGATTTCGTGGGGACGAAGTTCTCTCCGCTCCAACGCACCGTCCCCTGGCTAGCGCCAGGGGTTTCTATGTGCGTCGCGCGAGTCCAACCGCGAGCCCGGGGATCCCATCGAAACCCCGGGCGCGAGCCCGGGGACGGTGGGTCTGACTACCACCCCGCCCCCCACACCGCATCACGCGCAGCCGCCGGCTCCGCTCGCTAGTACGCCCGCGCGAGCACGCTCCGGCGGGGCACCTCGCGGCCGGTCACGATGCACGTCCCCGGCTCGTCGGGGCCGTCCTGGGGGATGCACCGCACCGTCACCTTGAGCGGGTCGAAGGTCGCGGCCACGGCCGGGTCGTCGGCCACGTGCACCCAGGCGAAGCCGGAGTCGTCCCGGCCGAAATACTCGCTCACTTCGGCCACGGAGCCGAGCCGGGCCGAGCGGGCCTCCCGGAAGGCGGCCGCCCGGGCGAAGAGCCCCGCCTGGATTTCCTCGAGGATCACCGGCAGCCGCCCGGGCAGGTCGGCCAGCGGGATCGCCTCCCGCTCCTTGGCACCGCGGTCGCGGCGGCAGACGCTCGCCGCGCCGGCGGCCAGGTCCCGCGGGCCGATCTCGATCCGCACCGGCACCCCCTGCTTGACGTGCTGCCAGACCTTGTCGCCGCCGCGGATGTCGCGGGCGTCGGTCTTGACGCGGATGGCCTCCCCGGCGAACGAGGCCGCGGCGAGGGACTGCTCGAGCGTGCGGCAGGCCTCGAGCACCGCGGTCCGCTCCTCGTCAGACCGGGCGATCGGCAGGATCACGGCCTGGTGCGGCGCGATCCGCGGCGGCAGCACGAGCCCGTCGTCGTCGGAGTGGGTCATGATCACGGCGCCGATCAGCCGCGTGGACACGCCCCACGAGGTCGTCCAGCAAAACTCCTCGGCGCCGGAGGGGCCGGCGAACTTGATGTTTTGGGCCTGGGCGAAGTTCTGGCCCAGGAAGTGGGAGGTGCCGGCCTGGAGGGCCTTGCCGTCCTGCATCATGGCCTCGATCGAGAGCGTGTCGACCGCCCCCGGAAACCGCTCACCGGCCGGCTTCGGCCCCTTCACGACCGGCATCGCCAGATCCCGCTCGGCGAAGGTGGCGTAGACGTCGAGCATCCGCCGCGTCTCCTCCTCGGCCTCAGCGCGGGTGGCGTGGGCGGTGTGCCCCTCCTGCCAGAGAAACTCGGCCGTCCGCAGAAAGACCCGCGGCCGCATCTCCCAGCGGACCACGTTGGCCCACTGGTTGATCAACACCGGCAGGTCCC
>CAYRNG010000020.1:0-10100 GCA_964425395.1 uncultured Candidatus Kuenenia sp.
CCTCCCGCCCCGCCCGCGACCCCCGCGGCGGCCTCGGCCCGGGTCCGGCAGCGGGCCTCTTTTTCTCTTCCGCGAGACGCGAACCCGATGACCACCCGGCGATCCGACGGTCTGTTGGTGGCCGCCCTGGCGGCGGTCGTGCTCCTGCCCAACCTTGGCGGGCCGCCCCTCTGGGACGACGATGAGCCCCGCAACGCCGCCTGCTCGCTGGCGATGTGGACCGGCGGCGACTGGATCGTGCCCACCTTCAACGGCCGGCTGCGGGTCGAGAAGCCGGCGCTCGTCAACTGGCTGCACCTGGCCGGCTTCGCCGCCGCCGGCGTCAACGAGACCGGGGCCCGGCTCGGCTCGGCGGTGCTCACGATCGGCACCTGTCTGTTGGCCTGGCGGATCGGGGCGGTCCTGTTCCGGCCCGCCGTGGGTATCTGGAGCGGGGTGGTGATGGCCGCCTGCCTGTGGACCGGCATCACGGGCCGGGCCGCCACGCCCGACGCCCCGTTGGCCTTCTTCACGACCCTGGCCCTCTGGCTGTTCGCCACGGGAGCCGTCGCGAAGAGGCCGCACGCCAGCTGGCGGGACGGCCCGGTTCGGATCGGGCCGGGCACCGCGGCGGCGATCGGCGGGGCCTGCGGCCTGGCGGTGCTCACCAAGGGACCGGTGGGGCTCGTGCTGCCGCTGGCAGGCCTGGGCCTCTTTGCCTGGTGGCAGGCGGCAGCCGACCCGGGCCGCGACGGCCCCTGGCCAGGCCGCCTGGCCGCCGCCGGCGGCACCGCCTGGCGGGGCATCAACCCGCTCGTGATCCTGGCGGCGGCGGCGGCTGTGGCCGGCCCCTGGTATCTGGCCGTCACCATCCGCACCGGCGGCGACTGGCTGCGGGAGTTTCTGCTCGTGCATAACGTCGGCCGGTTCGCCGCCCCGATGGAGGGCCACTCCGGCTCGGCCCTCCTTTACTATCCGCTCGTGATCCTGGTGGGGCTGTTTCCCTGGTCGATTGCCTCGGCGCTCGTGGGCCGGCATGCGCTCGCGTGCCTGCGGGCCGACACGGCGACGACCGCCGGCGTGCGGCTGCTCGTGGCCTGGATCGCCGCCTGGGTGGTTCCCTTCTCGCTGGCGGGCACGAAGCTGCCCGGCTACGTCTGGCCCGCCTACCCGGCCCTGGCGGCGCTGATCGGCCTGTTCGTGGCCGACTGGATCCGCACGGCCGACTGGACGACCGATCGCTGGATGCGGCTGGCCTGGGTGTTTCTGATCGCCTCCGGCATCGGCCTGGGCATCGGCCTGCCGGTGGCGGTCGCCCGCCTCGCCCCGGGCAACGCCTGGCTGGGCCTGATCGGCCTGGTGCCGCTGACCGGCGGCCTCGTGGCCTGGTGCAGCCAATCGCTCTCCTCGCGGCGGGCGGCCGCGATCGCCTGGGCGGCCACCGCCGTGGCGAGCGTCGGGCTTCTGGTCACGGTCGGCCCCGCGGTCCTGGGGGCCAGCCGGGGCACGCGGCACCTCCTGGCCCGGCTGCCGGCCGCCGGCATTCCTCATCCGATCGCCTCCTACCGGGCGCCGCCGAGCACGTCCTTCTATGGCGGCCTGCTGACGGCCGGAGCGGCCGTGGCCGACCTCGAGGAGCCGGCCGAGGTGGCGGCCTTCGTGGCCGAGCATCCCGGAGCGCCGCTGGTGGTCGATGCCCGGTTCGCCGAGTCACTGGCTCCCGTCCTGCCCCCCGGCTACGGCATCCTCCGCACCGCCACGGCTCTCCCGGAGTCGCGGCAGCTGATCCTGTTTGGTCCGACCGACTCCGATCCGCCACCCCGGCTGGCCGACAGCCGCCCCCGTGCGGCCCGCTGACGGCCAACTCCTTTCACCACGTCCGAGCCTCCTGGGACTTCCACTCGCATGACCGACCGCCGTCCGCTTCTCATCGTCCTCGCCGCCGGAATTGTCACGCTCGCCCTGGGCACGGCCCCCGGCCCGCTCTGGGACGAGGACGAGCCGCGGTTTGCGGCCATCGCCCGGGCGATGGTGGAGACGGGTGACTGGATCGTGCCGACCTTCAACGGCGAGCTGGCTGTGGACAAGCCAGTGCTGATGCACTGGTGCATGGCCGCCTCCATGAGCCTGTTCGGGATCAACGAATTCGCGGCCCGGCTGCCGTCACTGCTGGCGGCCCTGGCCACGGCGCTGGCGGTGCTCCGGTTTGGCAGTCGGTTCTTCGACCCCACGCTCGGCGTCGTGGCGGCGCTCGCCTGGCTGGGCAGCCTCTTGGTCGGCATCGAGGCCCATGCCGCCACGCCTGACGCGATCCTCGTGGCCCTCACCGCCTGGGCGACCGTGCTGGCCGCCGAGGGGATCGCCGGGGCGGGCCTGGGCATCGCCCGGGCCGCGACCGTCGGGCTGTTGCTCGGCCTGGCGGTGGTCTGCAAGGGACCGATCGGCTTCGTCGGTCCGCTGGCGGTGCTCGTGCCCTGGGCCTGGTGGGTGGCGGTCGATCGCCGGCTCGGGGAGATGGCTCCCGGCCCTTGGCTGCGGCGAACGGCGGCCGCCGCGGTGCCGGGGGCGATCGACGTGATCCAGAGCCTGCGGCCGGTCGTGCTCACGGCGGCGGCGGTCGCGGCCGCCGCCCCCTGGTACGCCCTGGTCTGGCAGCGGACCAACGGCGCCTGGATCGAGGGCTTCTTCTTCGTCCACAACGTGGGCCGCTTCATGGCCCCGATGGAGAAGCACGGCGGCGGCGCCTGGTATCACCCCGTCACGATGCTCGTCTGCTTCTACCCCTGGTCATGCTTCCTGCCGCTGGCGATCGTGCTGGCCGCCTGGCGGACCTGGAAGCGGTCGCTGCCGGACGGCACCGGCCAGGCCCTCGCCCTCGCCCTCATCTGGTTCGGCGTCTGGGTCGGCGGCTTCTCGGCGGCCGCCACGAAGCTGCCCAACTACGTGCTGCCGGCCTATCCGGCCGCGGCGGTGCTCGTGGCCTGGCTGGGGGTCGATGCCGCCCGCCGGGCCGCGGCGACGGGCCGCTGGCCCCACCCCCGCTGGATGGCCACCGGCCTCGCGGCCCTCGCCTTCGGCGGCCTGGCCACGGCCGCGACGCTCGTCGTGGGGGCCCGCTACGGCCTCGTCGGCGCCGAGCCGGCGGCGGCCCTGGGCCTCGTGCCGATCGGGGGCGCGATCCTCTGCTGGCGGCTGGCCGCCCGGCAGCCGCTGGCCGCCGTGGCCGGCTTCGCCGCCACGGCACTGGTGTTCACGACGCTCGCGGTCGGGCCGGTGGGGGGCTGGCTGGCCCGGGCCAACACGATTCCGGGCTTCGTGCAGGGCCTCGCGGCTGCCGGCCCGGAGCCCGTCCGGCTGGGCACCTTCACGATCGCCAGCCCCAACATCGTCTTCTACGCCGCGGGCCCCGTGCACCAATTCCTCAAGGAAGACGTCGCCGCGGCCACGGCCTTCCTGGCCTCCGGGCCCGAGGCCGTCCTGCTCGTGCCGGAGCAGAAGTTCTCGCTGCTCGAGGCCGAGCTGCCGGCAGGCTACGGCGTCGTCGGCCGTACCCGGCCGCTGTTTCGGCCGCACGACGTGGTGGCGATCGGCCGGATTCCGCCGGCCGATCGGACCGCCCGCGGCGGGGAGGTGGCCCGATGAGCAGCTCTCGCCCCGCCAGCTCGCGTGCCGCCCGCGGCCTGCTCTCGGTCGTCATCCCCTGCCACAACGAAGAGGCGGTGATCGAGGCCACCCACGAGCGGCTGGCGGAAGTGCTGGCGACGACCGGCATGGACTTCGAGATCATCTACGTGGATGACGGCAGCCGCGACGCCACGGCCGCCCTGCTCGAGCGGATCGCCGCCCGGGACGGCCGCGTGACCGTGATCGAGCTGTCGCGAAACTTCGGCCAGCAGGCGGCCACGTCGGCCGGTCTGGCCGCGGCCCGGGGGGATGCGATCGTGATCACCGACGCCGACCTCCAGGATCCGCCCGAGGTGATCCCCGAGATGGTGGCGGCCTGGCGAAAGGGAGCCGACGTGGCCTACGGCCGCCGCCGCCGCCGGGCCGGCGAGACGGCCTTCAAGCTGGTCACGGCGAGCCTCTACCACCGGCTCTTCGCCCGGCTCTTGCCCTATCCCGTGCCGGTGGACACCGGCGACTTCCGGCTCCTCGACCGGGCCGTGGCCAACGCCGTCGTGGCCCTGCCGGAGAAGCGGCGCTACCTGCGGAGCCTCGTGCCCTGGGCCGGCTTCCGCCACGAGGCCGTCTGGTACGACCGCCATCCGCGGGCCGCCGGCGAGACCAAGTATTCCCCCTGGAAGCTTCTGAAGCTCGCCGGCGACGCCATCGTGCTCTCCTCCGACGCACCGCTGCGGCTGACCTGGGTGGCCGCGGCGACCCTCGCCGTGACGGGCGTGGCGGCCACCGCGGTGGCGGCGGTCTCGGCCTGGTTCGGCCCTCCCCGGGAAGGCATCTCGCTGGCCGCCGTCACAGGCGTCGTGGCCCTGGCCGCCGCGGTCCAGACCGCAGCCGTGGCGATCGTGGGCGAATATGTCGCCCGCACCTACCGCGAGGTGCAGGGCCGGCCCCCCTGGGTGGTCCGCCGCACGCTGGGCCCGGCCGCCGCCTCGCGACCCGGCTCGCGAGCCGCCTGAGGCATGGACGTGTAGGCCCGGGCCGCCGGCACGGGCTATCAGAAGCCGAGCCGGACGGTGGTTCAAAATAGTCCGTCACGGCGTGACGGACCTACAAGATGGCACGGGCAACCCCGACCCACGGAAGGCGTGGCCTCGTGAAGTGCCGAAGGGGGACAGTCCCCGCGGCGGGGACAGTCCCCCGACCTACGCTAGACGCTGCGTCACTTCGCCAGGGCGGCCTCGATCGCGGCGACAAGATCGGCGTCGTCGGGGGAGACGCGGGTCTTGAACCGGCCGGCCACCTGGCCGTCCTTGCCGATCAGGAACTTCTCGAAGTTCCAGCCGATCTCGCCGGCCGGGTCGGCCGTCTCGGTGAGCACCTGGTAGAGCTTCGGCTTGCCGGCCCCCTTGACCGTGATCTTCGCGAACATCGGAAAGGTGACGTCGTACTTCGAGGTGCAGAACTCCTTGATCTGCTCGTCGCTGCCCGGCTCCTGGGCGCCGAAGTCGTTGGCCGGGAAGCCGAGCACCACGAAGCCCTGGTCCTTGTACTTCTCGTACAGGGCCTGGAGCCCCTTGTACTGCGGCGTGGCCCCGCAGCGGCTGGCCACGTTGACCACCAGCACCACCTTGCCCTGGTAGGCGTTGAGATCGACGTCGGTGCCGTCAATCGACTTCATCGTGCCGGCCAGCGGCAGGTCGGCCCGGGCGGCGGCGGCTAGGCCCAGCATGGAGACGGCGGCGAACAACACGAACAGCTTGCAGAGCGACATGGCGGGATCTCCAGGGCGTGGGCGTGGGGGTGGCGGGGAGCCGAGACGATCGTATTAGAGGCCCGCCGACCCACAGCGGCAAATCCGCGTCAGCTGCCGGAGGCCAGCGGCATCCAGTGGTCGAAGGTGGCCGCCTGGCCGCGGTGCTCGCCGGCGGCGTCGGCGAGGTTCCAGACGATCGCCTGCTCGATCCGGAACCGCCGGCCGGTCTTCGAGACCCGGATCCCGGAGTAGTCGTCCACGAAGCCGTGCTCCCGGGTGCGGGCCAGGAGCCGGGCCCGCTCGTCGCGGTGGACCGGCTCGGCCGTGAGCCGCGAGGGAGTCTGGGTAAGTTCCTCCCAGGTCATCTCCCAGAGGGCGAGCGCTCGGGCATTGCCGTAGGCGAGCACCGGATCGGCCTCGGTGCCGTGGGAGACGACGACGAAGGGGGCCCGCCAGAGCCGCTCGGCCTGCTCGGCCGCCGAGCCCTCCCGCGGGACGAGCTCCCGGCCGAGGAGCCGCGCGAACGAGTCGAGCAGGAGTTGCACGTGGGCGACCAGCGGCGGAGCAGCGGCAGGCAGCGATGCATCCATGGCGACAGCCTATCCCCTCACGCCGGGCCGGCGGCGAGCACGTCGCGGCCCGCCTCGGCGGCGTAGGCGGCGAAGTTGTCCTTGAACCGGGCGGCGAGGCCGCGGGCGGCCGCATCCCAGGAGGCCTCGTCGGCCCAGGCCCGGTGGGGAACGAGCAGGGCCTCGTCCACGCCGGGCACGCTCGTCACGGCGTCGAGGCCGAAGACCCCGTCGCGGTGAATCGGGGCGGTGTCGAGGGCCCGGGAGTTGATGGCATCGATGATCTTCCGGGTGCTCGCCAGGTCGATCCGCCGGCCCACGCCGTAAGCGCCGCCGGTCCAGCCCGTGTTCACAAGCCATGCCCGGGCCTCGTGGCGGCGGAGCTTCTCCGCCAGGAGCCGGGCGTAGACGGCCGGATGCCGCACCAGGAAGGCGGCACTGAAGCAGGCCGAGAAGGCGACCTGCGGCTCCGAGATCCCCATCTCGGTGCCGGCCACCCGGGCGGTGTAGCCCGACAGGAAGTGGTACATCGCCTGCTCCCGCGAGAGCCGGCTGACCGGCGGGAGCACGCCGGAGGCGTCGCAGGTGAGGAAGATCACCTGCTTCGGGTGCGGGCCGACGCAGGGCAGCTGGGCGTTGTCGATGAAGTCGATCGGGTAGGAAGCCCGGGTGTTCTCCGTGATCGCGCTACTCTCGAAGTCCACGGCCCGCGTGGCCGGGTCGTAGACCACGTTCTCGAGCACCGTGCCGAACCGGATCGCCCGCCAGATCTCCGGCTCCTTCGCCTCGTCGAGGTGGATGCACTTGGCGTAGCAGCCTCCTTCGATGTTGAAGATGCCGTCGTCGCCCCAGCCGTGCTCGTCATCACCGATCAGCCGCCGCGCCGGGTCGGCCGAGAGGGTCGTCTTCCCGGTGCCCGAGAGGCCGAAGAACAGCGACACGTCGCCGGGCCCGCCGCCGGCTGTGACCCCCTGATTGGCAGAGCAGTGCATCGAGAGGATGCCCCGGCCCGGCAGCAGCCAGTGCATGTAGGTGAACACGCCCTTCTTCATCTCGCCCGCATACTCGGTCCCCAGGATCACCTGCTCCCTTCGCTCGAGGCAGAGGTCGATGCTCGTGCGGCTGGTCATTTGCGAGGTGTAGGCATTGGCCGGAAACTGTCCGGCGTTGTAGATCACGTAGTCGGGGGCCCCGAACCGCTCCAACTCGTCGAGCGTGGGGCGGATCAGCATGTTGTGCATGTAGAGGGCGTGGTAGGCCCGGCTGCAGAGCACCCGCACCTTCACCCGCGTGGCCGGATCCCAGCCGGCGTAGCCGTCGCAGACGTAGATCTGGTCGCGGGTGTTGAGGTAGTCGATCGCCCGCTGGCGATTGAGCAGGAAGGTGTGCTCGTCGATCGGGTGGTTGACGGTGCCCCACCAGACGTCGCCCTCGGACTCAGGACGGTGGACGACATGCTTGTCGGCCGGGCTGCGGCCCGTCTTGGCCCCGGAGCGGATCGCGATCGCGCCGGATGAGACGATGCCCGCCCGCTCCCGCGAGACGGCGTCCTCGTAGAGGCGGCCCGGCGGGGCGTTGCGGATCACGACAGGGACGCTGATCTCATGCGCCGAGAGATCGACATGCACCGGCATGAGGGGACTCCGGGGATGGAAACGGGCGGAAATGGGTGAGCGGGGAAGCGGTCGCGGCGGGATCATCGGCACGGCCGCGGTCGATGATCGCCCAGGCCGAGGCCGCCGCCAGACACGTGAGGCCGGCGGCGAGGAACAGGCCGCCCCAGAGGTTCCGCCGCACGCGGAGAGTCCTCGCGCCCCGCCGCACCCGCCGGGCGAATTCGGCCCAGGCCTCCGGCGAGGCCCGGGTGCCGACCGCCACGATGCTCACGCAGCGGGCGATTCCCCGGCCGTCCATCAGCAACTGGAGCCCCTGGGCCGGCAGCACCACGCTCTCGCCGGCCCACCGGGCCGATCCATCGAGTTGGCCGACCACTTCCGCGAGCAGAGGCCGGAGTTGCTCGACCGTGACGTTGTAGATCACCAACCGGGGCCGGGTGGCCAGCAGCCCCCCGGCCACGATCACGACCAGGGTGCCGAGCATCATCAGCGTGGCCCAGGCGGCGGTGCCCACCGCCGGCTGCAGGAGCGCGAGGGGGCCGGCCAGGACGAAGCCGGAGACGGCAGCGGCCAAGGCCGCCAGATCGATGCCCCCCGACACGGCGGCGGGACGGCGGCGAAGATGAAGCCAGCCGAGGACGACCAAATAGCAGCCGAGCGGCACCAGGGCGGCCCAGGCCGGCATGGCCGAAAGCGTGACGTTCATCGCTCCTCCCGGACGGCGGTCACGCCCGCCAGGCCAGCCAGGCGAGTGCCACGAGCCAGGCAAGCTCGGCCGCGGCGGCGACCGCAAGCACGATCCAACTCGCGGCTGAGGTGTCGCTGCCCATCGGACCGCCGCCAGTTGTCAGACGCGGTCAGGCACCGCGAAGGCGAGGTCGCGGGCGAAGGCGTCGTCGAAGTCGAAGACATCGTGAAAGTCCTCCCGCTTGTCGCTGCGGGTCTTCCGCATCTGCCCGATGTCGATCATGTTGAACACGATCTCGCCGATGTCGGCCGTGCTGCGGATGCCCCAGGTGGCCAGCACCGTCTTGGCGAGGAAGCCGTACTGCTGCTGGCCGAACTGCCGGGCTGCCTCGCAGAGCTGCTGGCCGGAGACGTGCCGCTCCACCCGGCGGCGTTCGCGGCGGGGGCGGGACCGGGTTTTGCCGGACGGGGCAGGATCTTCGGACCGTGGCTGCTCGATCTCCTCCGCCGCAGGCTCCTGGCCGAAGCCCAGCGTCTCCTGGGCGAACGTGAGCGCCTCGAGCACGAACAGGTAGGCGTCGAGGGTGTAGCGGCGATCCTGGTCGAGGAGCTTGGAAAGCGGGTGGGAGGGGTCGAGCGTGGGCATCGGGGACGAGATCCGCCGGTCACAGGGACGAAAGCGGCAGTATACAGCCACGCCGCCGGCGGACAGGGCGGTGGCCAACCGCACGCGGAAATCAGCCGGCAAGACTCAGCGCGGGCCGGCGGCCGGCGGCGCCTGGGCGGCCAGGTCCTCGAGAATGTACTTGTAGCCGAATGGGGTGGTCGGCTTGGCGAAGTCTCGCAGCATGTCGAGGCTCTTGTCGATCAGGCTGGTCCGGGGATCGAACTGGTAGACGTCACGATCCTGTCCGCCAGGTTTGTAGATCTGGATCGCGAAGGGCATCAGGTCGCGGGCCTGAAGAATCAGTTCGACCTTGGAGAAGTTGGCGGCGTCGGCCTGGTACCGGGGGAGCGCCTCCAACCAGACCTGATCGCGGACCTCCGGCGGCGTGATGATCCGCATGAAGTACCGCTTTCTGAGCGTGTCGGCCTTGGCCCCGAACACGAACGGCAGTGGCCCGTCGCTGATCGCCTTGCCCCGCATCTCGGGCGGCAGCTTCGTCTCCCGCAACTGCCGCTCGGCGTGGCGAAACTCGTAGATGCTCTCGCCGTTGCAGACCCAGTGCTCTCCGGCCTCGCCGCCGCGCACCTCGTAGCGGCGGGCCTCGGGGTTCCACTGCTTCGATTCGCGAACGCGAAACAGCCCCTTGTCGGGGGCCGCATACTTGAGCTCGCCGGTGCTCTCGGCGAAGGCCAGCCGGTCGCCGGCCGCATCGGCCGGGCTCCAGGCGTTGTATTCCCACTTGTGGAAGGTGCATGACCAGGTGCTGACAGCGGCGTTGCGGGCCTCCCAGGCCGCGAGCAGCCGGTCGAGAGCAGCCTGCTCCTGCGGCGACAGCGGTGCTGGGGGCTGGGGGGCGGCCGGCACGGCGGCGACCCGTTGGCCCGCGGGGACGGGAACTTGGGCCGGAGCTTGGCCGCGGGCATCATGAGCCGCGGCGGCCGCCGCCAGAGCGACGGCGAGCGACAGCGGCTGAAACGGTCTGGTTCGGCGCACCACGCTGGGCTCCCGGGGAGGCCGGGACTCTAGCAGGGGCGGCGGCCGGGGGGCGAGGCCGTTTTCGAGCGTCTCGGCGCCGTTTCGGCGGACCTCAGACCCCCGCCGCGGCCCGCAGTTCGGCCAGTTCGCGGGCGAAGCCGCCGGAGAGGATCGGGAACCGGCACCAGGTCTTGGGGTCGAGGTTCTCGTCGTCGAGGTGAAACGACGGGGCA
>CAYRNG010000021.1:0-1910 GCA_964425395.1 uncultured Candidatus Kuenenia sp.
TACGTTTTGCGGCGGCTACGTTTTGCCGCGGCTACGTTTCCGCGTTCCCGCGAAGCTACGTTTTGCCGCAGCCACGGGCCCCCTGCGCGCAAAGGCCCCCGGAACGGCCCAGGTCCCAGGGGGGCGGAGAACCTGAACCGTTTCCGGGAGCGATTGGTCGGTGATGTATCGGGCTCGATCACCTCGCCGCCGGCGGCCGCTTCCGTGCTGCCGCCTGCGACGAGTGGGGCTGGCTCCTCGCCTTCGCCCCTCTGGCCTTCAGGCGGGGCGGACAGTAGGGGGGTGCTTTTTCGGGGTCAAGGCCGTTCCTGGCGGGCAAAACCCCGAAAAAACTCTCGCCTCGATCGCCCCTTCCCCGCAGCCTGCCCCGCTCGGCCCCGGGGAGTCGCCGGCCCGAGGGACGGCGCCGGCCGGCGGAGGGCGTATCATCCCGGGTCCACGATTTTCCGGCCCGCCCCTCGAGGAACATGATGTCGTCTCCCACTGTCTTTTCCGACGCCACCCCGCCGATCTCCGACGCCGGCACGCCCCCCACGCCCGAAGCCTGGGCCGCGGCCTTCGCGGTCGCCCTCCCCTACGAGCACTTCCTCGACCGCCATGCCACGGCCGAGCAGCGGCAGCGGTGGGACGCCTTCCACGCCCGGGTCTCCCTCAGCGACGCCCAGCGGGCCCTGCTCGGCGGCTTCGTGCGGCGGATGCCGGTCTTGGTGCTGGCCGGAGCCTGGTGCGGCGACTGCGTCAACCAGTGCCCGATCTTCGCCCACTTCGCCGCCGTCGCCCCGGCCATCGACCTCCGGCTCCTCGACCGCGACGCCCTCCCGGCGATCGCCGCCCACCTCAAGGTCTGCGGCGGCCAGCGGGTGCCGGTGGCCGCCTTCTTCAGCGAGGACTTCACGCCGATCCTGTTCTATGGCGACCGCACCCTCTCGGCCTACCGGTCCGCCTCCGCCGCCCAGCTGGGCGAGAGCTGCTCGACCGGCGCCGTCCCGCCCCCGGCCGACGCGATCGCCGCCGTGGTGGGCGACTGGCTCGACCAGTTCGAGCGGGTCCACCACATCCTTCGGCTCTCGGCCCGGCTGCGGCAGAAACATGGTGACTGAATTCCCAACGCCTCGAAAACCTTGCCCTTCATGAGCACCCGCGAACGCTGGACCGTCTATCCCCTCCTGCTGTTGGCCATCGGCCTGGCCCTGCGGGCCGGCCCCGGCGACCGGCGGCCGCTGGCCGGCACGATCAGCGGCGACGCGGTGGTCTGCAAGGAGCTGGCGATCGTCAACGAAGAGGGGAAGATTCTCGTCCATGCCGGCCGTGAGGTCGGCGGGGCCGGGGGTCGGATCGAGATCCGCGACGCTGCCGGCCGCAACGCGGTCTGCATCGGCACCGCAGCCGACTCGCGGGAGGGGGCCGTCGAGTTTTTCGACGCCGACGGCAAGCTGATCGGCCGCCTCGGCCAGCAGCGGGCGACAGCCGACGCCGCTGAATAGCCCGCCCGGGCGGTTCCGGCTGACGTTCCCTCCACTACGCCCGGAGAGGCTCGAACTCCCAACCCTCGGTTCCGAAGACCGATGCTCTATCCAATTGAGCTACGGGCGCGTTGAACGAATCGTAGCGGTTTTTCGGGGCGGCCACCATCGGCCGGCCCGGGCCGGCGGCTGGCGGCCCCCGCGGGAACCGGCGGCGCCGGATATGCTTGGCAGATGGCGGCGGAGCGTGCCGCCGGCGGGCAGGTTGAATCCATGGCCACCATCACGTTGCGGGTCTTGCACGGCGCCGACCGGGGCCGCGTCTTCGAGCACCTGCCCACCCCGGTCACGATCGGCCGCGAGGAGGGCAACTCGATCCAGCTCAACGACGAGCGGATCAGCCGCTACCACCTCAAGCTCCAGAGCGACAACGACAAGATCGTCGCC
>CAYRNG010000022.1:0-5282 GCA_964425395.1 uncultured Candidatus Kuenenia sp.
GAGACGACGTCGCCCATCCCCAGGATCCGGCCGGCCATCCGCTCGGCGTGGAAGTCTTCCAGGGCCTCGATCTGCTCGCCGGTGCCGATGAACTTGATCGGCACCCCGGCCACGCTCTTGACCGAGAGGGCCGCTCCGCCCCGGGCGTCGCCGTCGAGCTTGGTCATGATCAGGCCGTCGAGCTCGAGGGCCTCGTTGAAGGCCTTGGCGCTGGTGACCGCGTCCTGGCCGGTCATGGCATCGACCACCAGGTAGGCCTGGTCGGGGCCCACGGTCCGGTCGATCCGGGCGAGCTCCTGCATCAAGGGCTCGTCGATCGCCAGCCGGCCGGCGGTGTCGAGGATCACCGCCGAGATGCCCTCCTTGCGGGCCCGGGCCACGCCCGCGGAGCAGACGGCCACCGGGTCGGTGCCGCTGCCGGTGGGCATGTCGGCCGGGCCGTGCACCGGCACGCCCAGCTGGGCCCCGAGCACGCCGAGCTGCTCGATCGCCGCCGGCCGCTGGAGGTCGGCCGCCACGAGCAGCACGCCCCGGCCGGAGGCGAGGATCCGCTTGGCGAGCTTGGCGGCGGTGGTCGTCTTGCCCGAGCCCTGCAGGCCGCAGAGCATCAAGACCGTGGTCCGGCCGGCCTCGAGGTGGAGCGAGTGGTCCACCGGGCCCATCAGGTCGATCAGCTCGCGGTGGACGATCCCCACCAGCTGCTGAGCCGGGTCAAGAGAATCGAGCACCTTGGCGCCGACCGCTTGGTCGGCGACCCGTTCCAAGAACTGCTCGGCCACGTCGTAGGCGACGTCGGCCTCCAGGAGCGCCGTCTTGACCTGCTCGAGCCCCTCCCGCATGTTGGCGGCCGTGAGCTTGCCGCGGCCGCGGAGGGAGTTGATGGCGGTGGAGAGGGAGGCGGAGAGGGATTCGAACATGACTCAGCCCGGGAGGCGAAACCAGGCAGTCTATACCTCTGGCGGCGGGCTTGGCAGAGCCCCGCGTCGCTCCCCCAGGTGACGGGCCGCCCGAATCGGGAGGCGACACCCAATGTGCCACACAGACCCGACGCGTGGCCGGCGAAGGCGGCGCGTCACCGGAGGGAGCGAATCACGAGACTCTCAGCTGAAAGTCCCCGGCTCGGTGGACATCATCGGTCCGGCCGGGATGCCCATGCCGCCCGCCGGAATCCCCTCGTCGCAGCAGGGGCCGCCGCCCATGCTCGGCCCCATGGCAGGGCCGCAGGGATCGCAGACCGGACCGCAGGGAGCGCCCAGCGGCATGGCCGCAGGCGCCGCCCGCCCGCCGCAGGGAGAGCGAAACTCCATGAACGACGGCCGCCGGCAGCCGCTGCCGCCACCGAAACAACTGCTGCAGCCCGGGGCCGCCGCCAGGGCCGACAGGGCGATCGCCAGACACATCAACCGCGACATGGCGGATTCCTCCGAAGGGCCGCGGCACAAGGCTTGGGTGGCCGCGGGGCTAGTAATGAGCATGACTGGCGGCGTCTCGAACGCCGCCACCCAAACCCTAGCTCACGTTTTGCGGCGCGGAGCGGGCTGCTGACCGGCCGGGGGTGCCGCCGCCGGCCTGCAAGCGGCGCGTGGTGACGGTCGTGCCGGCTTCGCGGGCGCTTGTCAACCGCTCACGGGAGAGCTGCCACTGAAAGAAGCCGCACGGCTCAGCCGTGCGGCTGGCCATGAGCTATCGTTCGGTGTGACCCGAACGTTTGCCAGGCCGGCTGGCGAAAGCCGGCCGCAGCGCCCGATACAAAAAACGCATGTCTTCGCTTGCCCCGCACCTCCCTTCTTCGCTCACGCGGCTGTTGCTCCTGGGCCTCGTCTGCCTGGGGCTGGGCCACGTCCTCCCGTTGAGGGCACGGGCCGAGGCCGTGCCGGCGGCTGAGCCTGCCGAGTGGCCAGCCGCCGCGGGCGACGAACGAGCCTCCGGGCCGCTCGATCTCTGGGTGGTCAGCACCCGGCGGCTGCCTCAGATCTGCCGGCCGCCGGTCGCCGCCGATCTGGCCGTCGAGCGGCTGGCCGACGAGCCCTGCGGGGTCCGGTGGGAACGGTCCAATCTGGATGAGCTGTTGGCCGACCCCGGCCAGCCGCTGGTCGTCTTCGTCCACGGCAACCGCTACGAGCCAGTCGACGCCAAGGCCCAGGGCATGCGGCTGGCCCGCCGGCTCGCGCCCCACGCCCCGGCCGAGGCCGCTCCGCGGGTGGTGATCTTCTCCTGGCCGAGCCAGAAGCAGGGACTGCTCATCAAGGACGGCCGCCGCAAGTTCGAGCGGGCCTACGCCGACGGCCACTACCTGGCCTGGCTGTTGGGTAAGCTCGAGCCCGAGCGACCGCTGGCCCTGGTGGGCTATTCCTTCGGGGCGCTGGTGGCCGCCGAGGCGCTCGACGACGTGTCCAAGGCCTCCCCGGCGGGGGTTCCCTGGGCTGAGCGGCCGGGCCGGACGAACCTGGTGTTCGTGGCCCCTGCGGTCCGGCAGGACGCCCTGGCCCCCCGGGGGCTCTACCGCGGAGCACTCGCGGGCGTCGATCGCTTCACGCTCTTGGTCAACTCCCGCGACGAAGCCCTGCGGTTTTTTCCGCTCCTGGAGCCGGCGGTTCGCAAGGACGCCCTCGGCTTCGTGGGCATGCCCGCCGGCTGGCTGCCGGCCGGCGTTGAATACGCGGCCAGCGACGCCGCGACGATCGTGGGCAGGGTGCACTCGATGCGGCGGTATCTCGAGTCGCGGTCGCTGGCCGACCGGATTGCCGCCGGGGCCCTGGCCGGCCTGGCGGGCGAGACGATCCTCTCAGGCGGCCCGCCGTGAGCTGCCGGCTGCGTCGCGGGCCAGCTGGGCCTCGACCATCATCCGGACCACGTCGGGCATCGTGAACCGGGCTGTCCAGCCGAGCCGCTCGCTGGCCCGGCGGGTGTCGGCCCGGCCGCAGGCGATCTCGCTGGGCCGGACGAGGGCCGGATCGCGGACCACGTGTCGCCGCCAGTCGAGCCCCACCGCCGCGAAGGCCGCGGCCACGAAGTCTTCCAGGCTCGTGGTCAGGCCGGTGGCGATCACGAAGTCCTGCAGCTCGTCCTGCTGGAGCATCTTGTGCATGGCCACGACATATTCCGGGGCCCAGCCCCAGTCGCGGCGGACGGAGAGGTCGCCGAGCCGGAGCGTGTCTTGCGCCCCACTGGCGATCCGGCAGGCGGCGGCCACGATTTTTTGCGTCACGAACCGCTCCGGCCGGAGCGGGCTTTCATGGTTGAAGAGGATGCCGGTGGCCGCGGCGATGCCGTAGGCCGCCCGGTACTGGGCGATCTGCCAGAAGGAAGTGGCCTTGGCGATTCCGTAGGGGCTCCGCGGCCGGAGCACGGTCTCCTCACCGGCCGGCTCTTCACCTGAGGAGCCGAACATCTCCGAGCTGCCGGCGCTGTAAAGCCGCACCGGCCGATCGAGGACCCGAATCGCCTCGAGGAGGTTGATCGTGCCGACGACGATGCTCTCGAAGGTCTCGACCGGCTGATCGAAGGATAGCCCCACGCTCGTCTGGCCGGCGAGGTTGTAGATCTCGTCGGGCTGGGCCCGCTTGAGGGTCTGGAGCGTGGAGCGAAAATCGACGAGCGACATCGAGACCACCGCCACGCGGTCGCGGACCCCGAGAGCCTCGAGCCCCGCGAATCGGCCCGCCTGGGCATCGCGGCTGGTCCCCACGACCTCGTAGCCGAGGGCTAGGAGGTGGGCGGCCAGGTAGGCGCCATCCTGGCCGCCGATCCCGCAGACAAGCGCGGTGCGGCCGGCGGGTTCGGAGGTGAGGGGAGGCTGAAGCATGAGGGCGAGGACGGTAGCAGCCCCCCGCCCGCTGGAAAACGGCAGTTTGGCCGCTAGCCTGGCTCGGCTGAGGCAAACCAGGTGGCGGTCTGGGCAAGGCCGTCGGCGAGGTTTACGGTGGGTCGCCAGGCCAGTACGTCGGCGGCTTTCCCGGCGTCTACCAGATTGCTTCGCAGATCACCCGGCCGGGCCGGACCGTGGGCGGGAAGTGGCAGCGGGCCCGCCGATCGCCGCCCGGCGAGCCTGGCTTCCATGGTGGTCCGGACAGCCGCCTCGAGCTGGTTCACATCGGTGCCGATCCCGGTGCCGATATTCAAGCTCGTGAGCGTGCCGGGCCGGATCGTGCCGGCCGGGGCCAGGAGGGCCGCGAGGTTGGCCCGGGCAACGTCGCCGCCGAAGACGTAGTCGCGGACGTAGCGGCCGTCGCCGTTGATCCTCGCCGGCTCGCCGGCCAGAAACCGCGTGCAGAAGATCGCCACCACGCCTGCCTCGCCGTGCGGATTCTGCCGGGGGCCGTAGACGTTGGAATACCGCAGCGCCACCGCGGCCAGACCATGCTCGCGGGCGTAGAAGGCCAGGTACCGCTCCCCAACCCACTTCGTGATCCCGTAGGGGCTGACCGGATCGGGGGGCGTGGTCTCCGGGGCCGGCGCTGTCACGTCGCCGTAGAGCACCCCGCCGCTGGAGGCGAATACGAATCGCTCTGCCCGGTGGCGGACGGCGGCATCGAGCACGGTGACGAGCCCGAGCACGTTGACCCGGGCGTCGAAGGCCGGCTCGCGGACCGAGCGGCTGACCGACATCTGGGCGGCCTGGTGGCAGACTGCATCCGGCCGTTCGGCGGCGAAGGCCCGCTCGACGGCCTCGGCGTCGGCGATGTCGGCCACGTGGAGCGGCACGGCGGCCGGGAGATTGGCCCGCGAGCCACTCGAGAGATCATCGAGCACCGCCACGCCGTGGCCCGCAGCCAGGAGGGCATCGACAATGTGGCTGCCGATGAAGCCGGCGCCGCCGGTGACGAGGACCTTCATGGTGTCTCCGCAGTCTGGGGGCAAGGAAGGGGAAAACATCTACTATAAAGGGCCACGCCAAGCCGGGGGAACGTCGCCCGACAGCACGCCGCCATGATCCTGTTCTACGAGCACTACACGTCGAGCGATCCGGCCCGCGCTGCGGAGCTCGAGGAGGTTCGGGCCCGGAACGCTGCGGCGGGTCTCTTCGAGCGGATCGTGCCGGTGGCCGACGGCGGGCGGAAGACGTTTGCCGAGCTCTTCGCCCTGGCGGCGGCCGGGTTTCCGGGAAAGATTTGCGCAGTGGCCAATAGCGACATCGCCTTCGACGCCTCGCTCGCGGCCGCTGAAGCCTGGCTCGGGAAGGCACCGGGGCCGGCCCTGGTGGCCCTGACCCGCTGGGACGATCCCGCGGGCCCGTCGATGGAGGGCCGCATCGACGCGGGGAGTTGGCGATTCTTCTCGCA
>CAYRNG010000023.1:0-8125 GCA_964425395.1 uncultured Candidatus Kuenenia sp.
CCGGGCTTATCGCAGCCTTCCGCGCCCTTCAAAGCCTCCTGATGCCAAGACATCCCCCATGCGCCCTTTGTAGCTTGACCACCCGAATCGAACGCTCGCGACCACACGCCTGACCGACACTGTCGGACAGGCACGGCCGAGAACCCACGAATTCGAGCTCTGCTACCCTGGATTTCGGTCCTGATAGAGCCAGCGACGCTCCTCGCGGAGAGTCGCTTCCCATCAGCCACACCCAGGATCAACGATATTTTCTCGCTCATCGCCTTGGGAGAACGCTTCAGGGACGCGGTTGCCCACGCCCCATCGGCATTCTTTCAAGATGCCAATTACCACGACCAAATTGTCAATGAACGCAAACGAACCGGGGCGACGGGTGCCGCGACCGGTCCGTATTCGGCATCCGCATGCTGTCCGGGCGACAAGCCGAAGCCGTACGCCCTCGAGCCTTGCGGCAGCCGAGAACCGCCAATTTAGCCGTGTTGTCCTCGGGCGTCAAGCGGCCGGAAAAAACCGACCGCCAGCCGCCGGGGCCGGCAGCATAGACAGTATAGTTGGACGCATGGAATCGTCGTTGGTTCATCGGGAATTGAGCGGATTTTTACGGCTCCTGCCGGCCTGGCTAACCGGCAGGCAGGCGGCCGTTTGGGCCGCATTTTTCCTCCTCCCCCTCCCCCGGACGGCCTCCGGGCAGCCCCCCGTCAACGTGGTGGCCGGCCGGGCGGCCACCGTTCAGCTGGCCTCCGGCCAGCCCTTCGTGGGCACGGTGCTCCCGGCCCGAACCAGCGATGTGGGCAGCGCCGTGGATGGCCGGATCGTGGAATTCCCCATCGTGGACGGCCAGCATGTGGCCGACGGCGAGCCGATCGCCCAGTTGCTGATGGGCCTGCTCGAGATCGAGCGGCAGGGTGCGGTGGCCGAGCTCGACCGCCGCCGGCAGGTGCTCGCCGAA
Organism: uncultured Candidatus Kuenenia sp.; assembly: GCA_964425395.1. GTDB lineage: Bacteria > Planctomycetota > Planctomycetia > Pirellulales > UBA1268 > QWPN01. The sequence continues at coordinate 950 of CAYRNG010000023.1, forward strand.
CTCGAGGCCGGCTCCCGCCCCGAGGAGATCGATCAGGCGCGGGCCCTCGTGGCCGGGTTCGAGGCCCGCCTGGCCTACGCCCGCGGCCGCCTGGCCCGGCTCAACCGGCTGGCCGAACGGGGCACGAGCACCGTTGACGAACTCCAAGACGCCCAGACCGAGCTCGAGGCGATCGAGGCCCAGCTGCGGGGCGGGAGGGCGGCGCTCAAGCTGGCCGAGGCCGGCTCCCGGCAGGAGCAGGTCGCCCAGGCCGCGGCCGCCGTGGCCGTTCAGCAGGCCGAGGTCGAGCGGATCGACGACCAGCTCGGCAAGCACACCATCCGGGCTCCCTTCGCCGGCTGGGTGGTCGAGCGGTTCACCGAAAAGGGACAGTGGCTCGCCCGTGGCGGGCTGGTGGCCCGGATCGCGGAGCTCGACCGGGTCAAGGTGGTTGCCCAGGTGCCCGACACCTCGGTCCGGTTTCTCCGCGTCGGGGCGGAGGTGCGGCTCGAGTTCGACTCGGCCCCCGACCAGGCCTGGGTCGGGCGGGTGGCCCGGATCGTGCCCCAGGCCGACCTCCTCAGCCGCAGTTTTCCGGTCGAGGTGTTGCTCGACAACGTGATCGTCGAGGGCGCCCCGGTGCTCAAGGGGGGCCTCCTGGCCCGGGCCTGGCTGCCCGTCGGCCCCACCGGCAGCGTCACGGTGGTTCCCAAGGACGCGGTCGTCCTGGGGGTCGGCCGGCCGCTCGTGTACGTGATCGACGGCGTCAGCGGCGGGAGCACGAGTACCGGCACGGTGCGGCCGATCGAGGTCTCGCTGGGCGCCGCAGTGGACGGCTCCGTCGAGGTCCGGGGGGGCGTGGAGCCGGGGCAGCTGGTCGTGACCCGCGGCAACGAGCGGCTCCGGCCCGGGATGGAGGTCTCCTTCCAGTTGCCGGCCCCCTGACTCGAGGCCTGACCGGCAGCTTGACCGGCCCCCGAGGCTTTTTGCCATGAACCTGATCGCCGCCTGTGTGGCCAATCCCGTCAAGGCAGCCGTGGGCGTGCTGCTCGTGGTGCTGTTCGGTCTGATCGCCCTCTGGACGATGCCCGTGCAGCTCACCCCCGAGGTGCAGGTGCCCACGATCACCGTCAGCTCCCGCTGGCGGGGCGCGAGCCCCCAGGAGATCGAGAAGGAGATCGTCCAGCCGCTCGAGGAGCAGCTCAAGGGCGTCGAGGGGCTCGTCAAGCTCTCCAGCGAGTCGAGCGACTCGTCTGGCTCGGTCGAGCTCCAGTTTCCGGTCGGCGCCAACATGTCGCAGGCGGTCGTGAAGGTGAACACCCGCGTCCAGCAGGTCCGCGACTGGCCGATCGACGCCGACCGGCCCGTGATTCGCACGGCGGGTGCCACCGACAAGCCGGTCGCCTGGCTGATCCTGGCCCAGGCCCCGCCCGCTGCCGCGGCGCTCGCCCGGGCGGCGGCCGACCACCCCCAGTGGGCCGCCGAGATCACCCGGGTCGGCTCGGCCCGCTCGCCGGAGCTGGCCCGCTACCGGCTTGGGAGGCTGATCGCCGAGCATCCCGAACTGGCCCCGCTCGCCCCCCCCGAGATCGACGTCGAAGCCTTCAAGCGGATGGCCGAAGACGAGATCCAGAGCCGGCTCGAGCGGGTGCCCGGCGTCTCGGGGGCCGATGTCATCGGCGGGCGGACCGACGAATTGCAGGTGATCGTCGATCCCCAGCGGCTGGCGGCCCGGAACCTCACGATCGATGATCTCCGGGCCGCCCTGGCCAATCAAAACCAGGACACCTCCGGGGGCGACGTCTGGGAGGGCAAGCGGCGGTACGTCGTCCGCACGCTGGGGCAGTTCCGCTCGCCGGAGCAGGTCGAGGCCGCCATCATCACCCGCCGCGGCGGCAAGCCGGTCTATGTCCGCGACGTGGCCTCGGTGCAGCTGGGCACGAAAAAGCCCGACGGCGTGGTGCAGCGGTTCGGCTCCCGCAATCTGGCCTTCAAGATCACCCGCGAGACCGGGGCCAACGTGCTCGAGCTGATGCGGCAGCTGCGGCTGGTGGTGGCCGACATCGACCGCGGCCTCGAGGCCCAGGGGCTGACGCTCTCGCTGGTCTACGACGAGACGACCTACATCGACTCGGCCATCGGCCTGGTTCGCGACAACATCCTGGTGGGGGGCGGCCTGACGATCCTCACGCTGCTCGTCTTCCTGCGAAACCTCCGCAGCACGCTGATCGTGGCCCTGGCGATTCCTGTCAGCGTGGTGGGCACCTTCCTCGTGCTCTCGCTGTTTGGCCGGACCCTCAACGTGATCAGCCTGGCCGGGATGGCCTTCGCCGTGGGGATGCTGGTGGACAACGCGGTCGTGGTGCTGGAGAGCATCTACACCCGCTGGTCGGCCGGCGAGGATGCCCGCGCGGCGGCGATCCGCGGGGCCGGGCAGGTCTGGGGGGCGGTGCTTGCCAGCACGCTCACGACGGTGGCCGTGTTCCTGCCGGTGCTCTTCGTCCGCGAGGAGGCCGGCCAGCTGTTCGGCGACATCGCCCTGGCGATCAGCGCCGCGGTGCTGCTCTCGCTCGTGGTCTCGGTGCTGGTGGTGCCAGTGGCGGCGGCCTGGCTGCTCCGCGATCAGCGGCAGCCGCGGGGACAGAAGGCCGATCCCGCCGTCCGGCTGGGGCGGGCCTTCACCGCGGGCGTGGTCGGGCTCGACCGCTACCTCCTGGCCAGCCGCTGGCGGCAGGTGGCCGCGGCGGGTGCGATCGTGGCCGCGGCCGTGGCCAGCACCTGGCTGCTCTTGCCCAAGGTCGAATACCTGCCGGAGGGCAACCGCAACCTCGTGTTCGGGATCCTCCTGCCGCCGCCGGGCTACAACCTCGACGAGCTGATGCGGATGGGCAATGTCGTCGAGGAGCGACTCCTGCCCTACTGGGACGTCGATCCCGGCTCCCCCGAGGCGGCGGCCCTCGACTTCCCCATCGTGGACGACTCCTTCTTCGTGGCCCGCGGCCGGAGCGTGTTCATCGGCGTCCGGGCTCTCGATCCGCTGGCGGCCTCGAAGCTCGTGCCCCTGGTCCGGCAAGTGGCCACCGGCCTGCCCGGCACCTTCGCGATCGCCAAGCAGTCGAGCCTGTTCGAGCAGGGCGTCGGCACCGGCCGGTCCATCGACGTCGAGATCACCGGGCCCGATCTCGAGAAGCTCGTCCAGCTCGGCGGCCGGGTGATGGGGATGCTCGCCGAGGCCACTCCCGGCAGCCAGAACCTGCCCAAGCCGTCGCTCGACCTCTCCAGTCCCGAGGTCCAGCTCGTCCCCCGCCTCGAGCAGGCCGCCGACATGCGGCTCGGCGCCCGCCAGCTCGGCTACATCGTCGACTGCCTCGTGGATGGCGGCTACGTGACCGACTACTTCCTCGACAACGACCGGATCGACCTGGTGATCAAGGGAGATGAGCGGTTCGTGCAGCGGACCCAGGATCTGCTCAGCCTGCCGGTGGTCACGCCGGGCGGGCAGCTGGTGCCGCTCGAGGCGGTGGCCGAAGTGCGGCAGTTTTCCAGCGGCCCGGAGCAGATCCTCCACCGCGAGCGGCAGCGGGCGATCACGATCCAGGTCTCGCCCCCCGACCGGATGCCGCTCGAGGAGGCCCAGGAGCGGATCCAGCGGCTGGTGATCGACCCCCTGGCCGAGTCCGCGGCTCTGGCCGGCGGCTACCAGATCAGCCTCGGCGGCACGGCCGACAAGCTGCGGGCCACCTGGAGGGCCCTGTGGTTCAACCTCGCTCTGGCCGGGCTGATCACCTACCTCTTGATGGCCGCCCTGTTCGAATCCTGGCTCTTTCCGGCGGTGATCATCGCCGCGGTGCCGCTCGGGAGCGTGGGGGGGCTGCTCGGCCTGGCGGTGCTCAACGGCGTCGGCGGGCCGTTCGGGATCTACCAGCCGCTCGACGTGCTCACGATGCTCGGCTTCGTGATCCTCGTCGGCACGGTGGTCAACAACCCGATCCTGATCGTCGATCGCTCGCTGCGGCTGGTCCGCGACGAGGGAGCCGAGCCGGTCGAGGCGATCCTGGAGGCCGTCCGGAGTCGAATCCGGCCGATCTTCATGACCACCTTCACGACCGTGCTCGGCCTGTTGCCGCTGGTGCTCTTTCCCGGGGCCGGCAGCGAGCTCTACCGGGGCCTGGGGGGCGTCCTGCTCGGCGGGCTCTTGGTCTCGACGGTGGTCACGCTCGTGCTCGTGCCCTTGCTCTTGGGCCTCTGCCTGCGGAAGCCCCGCGAGGAGCAGGCTCCTCAACTCCGGTGGATCGGCGAAGCCGAGGCTGCCCCGGCCGACGAACCGGAGGCCGCCGCGGCTTCCGGCCGGTAGTCGGCCAGCCGGGGCCGCCGCAGGGCGAGCCGGTATTCGGCCGAGAGCCCGGGCCAGAGCGTCGTGTTGCGGCCGGCGGCGTTCACGTACCAGCTCGTGCAGGGCAATTGCCACCGGGAACCGCCCGGCTTGTCCTGCCAGACCGTGCGGCGAAACCGCCGCTGGAGATCCTCGTTCCAGGCCCGTTGCACCTCGGGGCGAACTTCCACGGTCGGCAGCCGACCCCGGTCCAGCCAGTCGAGGCAGCGGGCGATGTATCTCGTCTGGGCCTCGATCATGACCAGGACGGAATTGTGCCCGAGCCCCGAGTTGGGGCCCATGATCAGGAACAGGTTCGGGTAGCCGCTCACGGCCACGCCCAGATAGCCCTCGGGGCCGTCGGCCCAGTCGGCCGCGAGCGTGCGGCCTCCCCTGCCCCGGATCGTCATCCCCGCCGCGGCGTTGAAGGCGTCGAAGCCAGTGGCGAACACGATCGCGTCGCAGGGCCGCTCCCGGCCGTCGGTCGCCACGATGCCCCCGGGCCGGACCGCCCGGATCGCATCGGTCACGAGCTCGACGTTCGGCCGCGTCATCGTGGCATAGAAGTCGTCGGAGATCAGGATCCGTTTGCAGCCGAGCGTGTAGAGGGGGTTGAGCTTGAGCCGCAGGTCGGGGTCGGCGATCTCCCGTTCCTTGTAGGCGGCCGACGCCTTCTGCCCCATGCCCATCAGCTTCGGCTTGGAGACGAGCCCCAGCCCGACCGCCTCGGCCCGCCAGTAGTGCCAGGCCCGCACGAGCCGCAGCAGGCCCGGCACGTGGGCCAAGGCCCAGCGGGCCGCCGGCGAGACGGCCGCGTCCCGCCGCGGCAGCACCCAGGGTGGTGAACGCTGGTACACCGAAAGCGTGGCCACCCGCGGGGCGATCTCGGGGATCAGTTGAATGGCGCTCGCGCCGGTGCCGATCACCGCCACTCGCTTGCCCGCGAGGTCGACGTCGTGCCGCCAGCGGGCCGAGTGGAAGGCTGGCCCGGCAAAGGTGTCGAGGCCGGGCAGCGACGGCAGCTTCGGCAGGTGCAGACTCCCCACCGCCGAGATCACGACACGGGCGGTGAGCCGCCGGCCGTCGGCCGTCACGAGCCGCCAGCGGCCGGTCGCCTCGTTCCAAGCCATCTCGGTGACGTGCACGCCGTAGGCGATCTTCCGGTCGATGCCCCAGTCGGTGGCGACCCGCCGCAGGTAGGCCAGGATCTCGGGCTGGCGGGCGTAGGTTCTCGCCCAGTGCGGATTCTGGGCGAAGGAATACGAGTAGAGGTGGGCCGGCACGTCGCAGACGCAGCCCGGGTAGTTGTTGTCCCGCCACGTGCCCCCCAGAGCGGTCGCTTTTTCGAGAATCATGAAGTCCTGTCGGCCCCGCTCAGCGAGCATGATCGCCATCCCGATGCCGCCGAAGCCGGCACCGAGGATGGCGACGCCGAGATCGGCACCCGATCGGAGAGGCCTCCAGGCCGAAGAGATACCATCCATAAGGGGGGTATCTAAGGTTTTCAGTAACCCCCTCGCAAGAGTGGTTTCTGGCTTGGGTCACCGCCTGCCCGTGAACGGCCCTTCACAGGCTGCCCTGGGCAAGTTGATCGGCCGCGCAGGCCAGGGCCACGGCAGCCACGCTGTCGGCCTCGGTAAGCCGCCGCAGATGGGCGGGATCGCGGATCCGGGCGATCTGGTCGGCCGCCAGGTCGCGGACAGCCGCGGCGTAAACCGCCATCTTGTCGCCGGCGGCGAACTCGATCTCCACGATCGCCGTCGCCTCCCACTCCCGAAACCGGCCCCGCACCGGCCGCGGACCGCCGGCGAGCCGCTTGGTCGTCCGGACGATGGCCCCAGGCAGCATGGCGGCCAGGGCCGCCGCCGCCTCGTCGTCGACGAGGGCCCGGAGCGTGCCCCGGGTCGGCACCCAGTCGAACAAGCGGAGTTCGCCCCGCTCGAAAACCAGTCGCATCTCCTGACGGTCGAGCAGCCCGGGCTGGTGAAACCCGTGCTCGAAGTGGAACAGAATCCCCGAGTGGGCGTGCCGCGGCTGGCCCGGCAGGGCGAGGGAGTGGTTGACCGGGTAGCGGCAGGTGCAGACGACCTGCTCCTCGAAGGGCTCGCCGCTGTCCCCGCCGTCGCCCGTCTCGAACAGGTCGGCCCCCGGGGGCCAGCGGACGCTGCGGGCCGCCGACACGACGTGCCCGCCGCCCAGCCAGGAGGCGACGAGGTCGAAGAAGTGGACGCCGTGCTCGACGAAGATACCGCCGCTGACGCTTCGGTCCCAGAACCAATGCTCGGGGCCGAGCCCCTCGTCGCCCGCCTCGTTGAGGAACATGCCGTGCACCAGGCCGCCGAGCAGCCGAGAAGCGATCAGCCGGCGGACGGTTTCGGCCAGCGGGCAGTAGCGTTCGAGCAGGTTTGCCACGCAGACGAGCCCCCGCGCCGAGGCGATCCGCCCGAGTTCGCGGGCCTGGTCCGCGGTGGTGGCCAGCGGCTTCTCCACCAGCACGTGATGGCCGGTCGAGAGGGCCGCGGCGGCCTGCTCGAAGTGGCAGGCCGGAGGCGTGGCGACGTAGACGAGATCGAGGGCGGGGTGCGTGAGGACCTCGCCGGGAGGCAGCACCGCGGCGTCGAGATCCGTGGCGGCCCGCTCGGCCGCGGCGGGATTGACGTCTGCCACCGCCTCGATGCTCACCCCGGGGAGCGTGCGGTATTGGCCGACCGCGAACCGGGCGAAGCCGCCGCAGCCCACGAGCCCGACGCGGAGCACGGCCGGGGTGGCGGCGGCGAGGGGAGCGGCGAGTGTCGCCGGCTGAACGGCGGCCTCGCCGTGGTCCG